>BNWD01000014.1 GCA_025998575.1 Alphaproteobacteria bacterium
CCGCAACTTAAGAGTTTTTGGTGTGCAGATGATATGCAAGATTATTATAATAATATTAAACAGAGCTACCTAAAATGGCGTTCAAATATACGATCTTTAGAGGCAGCTTACTCACAACTCTAACCAATCTAACCAAGCGGAGCTGAAAAAACCCTCTCCGTTTTACTTAATACCAGAATGAAGATGCTGAGGAAGACACTGCTCCTCGCTATCCCTTGTTTGCATGGAACAGTGTGGTCAAGGCAAGGACAGCAATTTGATTTGGCAAGTCACTTGACTGACGTTGATCAAAGTTTGCAATCAACAGTTGACACCGTGAAGGAGTTGCAGCTGCTAAATTAAATTATTATTTTATTTTTTAACTTCTCAAAATTCTTATAATGCATAATTTTTTTGAATATTGCGCGATTGCAAACATATAATTTGATATTATTCTACAAAACTATTGTTGTGTTTCTAAAGCTTGGTGCACCTGACAGGATTCGAACCTGTCACCTTTTCCTCCGGAGGGAAACGCTCTATCCAAATGAGCTACAGGTGCATAACTATATGATACCTCGTATTGCCCAACCGAGTCAAAACGAATGTGAGATTGGAGTGAAGAATGCAGTAACTCGATTTTATATTTTAAAAAATTTGAATTCATAATGACCGTCAAGACTAGTGTGCTTATTTCATTCCCGCTAGCAGCAGTTTGCAATTTTGACTAAAACTGCTCTTAAAAACAACTTTTGCAAATCGATGTTAGCTATTCATATCATATTAAACAAGAATTTTTGCTTTTAACTATTATTGCCACTTAGATAGTCATTCCATTATTTCAGTTTCGAGCAAATTTAGTCAATGTATAGATTTTTACAGTATGTAATGATTGAATAAAATAAAAAGTAGTATCATTTAAAACTGTATATCAATAATAGATTGACTAATAAATAGCGAGATGAAAATACCTATTTGTATAAGAACTTAGATAACAATATAGTTGTACAATTTATTAGCCATTCATCTCAAAAATCTCTTGCCAACAAACTTTCTTTAAATATACTGGTTTATGCATATGGCGTAACTCAGCGGCGCAGTAAATAGTTGCTGTGTTATTTTTTGGCTTTTTCATTTGAATTTCCGAGCATTTGCAAGAATTATAAGGTAATTTATGCGCTATATTAAAGACATTAATTTAATAGAAATTTTTAAGATAAAGCAAAGTAAATTTGATGTAAATATTTGGCGTGACTGAAAAAGCAATTTGTTATTATTATAAATTTGCTTTATTTTCGTTATAACTTCTGAAGTAAAACATATTTATTATATTCCATATTATAGTATAGTCATGGCTCAGCGACATCAGTAGGAGTTGTAGTGCATATAGGATTTTTGGATTTTTCTTCGATGAAGTCAGTTATTTCCATAACATTTTTACTTTTAGCATATTTCTTTTTGACGTGTTCGACGTTTTTAGTAAGTGAATGTTTTGGCGATTTGTTTTTGAAAATTTCAGCGTATGCACTTTGCACTTCTTCGATATCGCTAACAGAAAAACCGCGGCGTTTTAAGCCAATCAGGTTTATGCCAAAAATCGTTGTTACTCTATTGCTTCTGACTAGCCCAAATGGAATGACGTCGCGATCAATTGCGGATGCACCGCCGATTATCGCATGAGCGCCAATCCGAATGAACTGTTTGACGGCCGACATGCCACCGATGATCGCATGATCCCCAATGCATACATGCCCAGAGAGATTCACCCCGTTTACCAATATGACGTTATCCCCAATATAACAATCATGAGCAACGTGGCAATATGCCATAATCAAACAGTTATCGCCAATTTTTGTCAACATACCCCCGCCTTGAGTGCCTATATTCGCAGTCACATATTCACGAATAACAGTGTTTCTTCCTATCTCCAAACGCGAGCGCTCATTCTCATACTTCAAATCCTGCGGCGATTGTCCAAGAGAAGCGAATGGAAAAATAACGCATCCGGAGCTTATCTTTGTGTCACCGGTCACAACAACATGCGACTCTAACCGAACTGCTTCGCCCAAAACGACATTTTGTCCAACGCAACAATAAGGCCCAATAAAACAATTTTCGCCAATAACAGCACCATCAGCAACAATCGCTGTGCTGTGAATAACTGCAGATTTACTTATCATTTTTCACTTATAGTCATATATCAACATTTCATATAATAACATAAAGCACAATAATCGTTATGTTACAAATAATTACAAGTTTGTTCTGATATATAATTTATGAATTATTAATTGCTCTTATAACAATCTATAAATCCTATTATAATGCCATTTACAACATAAATTTCGCTTCAATAACCATTGTTAAATTTTTTTTCATAAGTTTGTAATTGCTAAGTGAAAAACAAAATGTTATTATACTCAAAAAGAATCTATGAGCTTTCCGTTAAAATTGCTTGTTATTAAATCTTATCATAGCCGTAGTAGGAAATAGTTTCCAATCTCCAAAATAGTGCTTAACAAATTTACTTACTTTTCCTGCGACTTTCCCAACCAAAGAAACACTTTCTTCATAAGCAGGATTAACATTGTATTCTCATAATTAAAAAAATTGATACACAGCATTTTCGCAATATTCTGCATTGCGCCCAACGACAAATAAATTCATATGTTTATAAAGGTAAACATCTTCATATTAAAATTATTCCTAATAATATAAAATTTGCATTTTCAATACAATTCATAGTTTCACAAAATATGGCAGCTATTTACAAAATACTTAAAAACTTAACTAAATGCGCGCGCGCTATTCATATCTCAAAATATTATTCAATGTTGCATTACCATAAATATTATCTTGAATTCCTTCTAATTCCCGCAATAAAATGCCATCGTTTTCTAACTTCAACGACTCCCCCAAGCTAAAATGGCTTGACAAGTCATCAAAATAAAAAAAGTCTAATTTTTCAGAATTTCTTTTTTCATGAAATAAGTCAAATACTTGCCAAATAATGATAGAGCTTCCGCTTTCTTTCTTTTCCAATTCCTTACAAATAGAACCAAAAAAACCGTTCAAACACTTATTGTTAATGAATTTAAACTCTTCCGAAAACGAATAATATGTTTTAAAAATATTAAATAATCGCATAAACGATAGTCCAAGCTCTGAACAATCTTGCAGCAAATTTTCCTCTAAATTAAAAATATATGTCAATATTTCAGGTTGCCTCCGAATAGATCTAAGAATTCCTTGAAATTGTGGATCTTTCCAAATCGCATCAATACGCCCCTGATTAAAATCGCCATTTAGCAGTATATATTGTATATTCTCTTTTATTTGAGGTAATTTATCATATAATTTTTCCAGACTAGGAAATGCATTAATGCATGCATAAACAATAGTTAAATCTCTCAACTGTTCAGGCTTTAATTCACTGCTCCCACTATAACGGCGCATAAAGCACCTAGCTTCAATAATTTCGTAACTTTCATATCAAATTCTCCTTTTAAAACGATTAACACAATAGTGTATAATAACGCCATTTACGAGATAATAGCAAGCCGAGGTCAATATAACAACTTTACGATTTTACTAGGAAAGCAGCTTTGAATGTAAAAAGTAATTATCTTGAGATTCATTGATTTAGCAATTGTTAAAGTTTTCTGTTATGATATTCTTAAAATAGATTGAGGAAATCATGAGTTTTTGAAATATGCATGTTGTTTTATCCACAGCTTTGTTCATTTTCCTCATTTGCATTCTTGTCATAGTCCACGAATTGGGACATTTTTTAGTGGCAAGAGCGAATGGGGTTTTTGTCGAAGCATTTTCTGTTGGCATTGGGCCCGTTCTGTTTGAAAAGACTGGGAAAAGTGGGACCAAATGGAGGTTTTCATTATTCCCAATTGGGGGCTATGTCAAAATGTTTGGTGATGCTGACGTCTCGAGCGTCAAGGAAACAATCCAAAGCGGCTTCAGCGAGGAGGACATGGACAAAATGTCTTTGCATCGCAAAAAGCCGTGGCAAAAGCTGTTTGTCGCTGCCGCCGGCCCTGTTTTCAACTTCGTCTTCGCCATAGGGGTTTTGTTCTTCCTGACTATGGCGCAAGGCGCACCGGAATATCCTCCGACAATAACCGTTGCCGGTGAAGATTCGTTAGCATACACTTCTGGGCTTCGAGATGGAGATCTGATAATAAAAGCTAATGGGAAGGATATTGCTAATTTTGACGAGCTGAAGGAACAAATCGTTGCCTCTCATGGAAAAGAGATGCCGTTGGAAATCAAGCGAAACGAAGAAACGAAAGAGATTTTGGTTGAAATGTTCAAGAAAGAAGGAGAGGAAATCGTTCCTTTAACAATGCTTGGAATCGCTCCAAAGGATCCTCCTAAATTCAAAAAATTTGGCTGCTTGGAGTCCATAACAGCGGCTGTTTTGACTACGTATCGATTGGCTGCTGACAATATGAAGGCTATTTTCTCGATATTAACAAGGAAAGCTAGCACGAAAAATGTCGGAGGAGTGATCTCAATTTTCAAGCTGACGTCTCAGAGCGCGTCACAAGGAGTCGCCTCATTCGTCTTCACATTGGCCATTTTGTCCACTGTTTTAGGGGCAGTCAACTTGCTGCCTATTCCTGTTCTTGATGGTGGGACCGTTTTAATCTCGGCTATCGAGTGGATAATCGGCAGGCCTTTAAACAAGAAGTTTGTTGAGGTCATCTTTTTCATTGGATTAGCATTTGTCGTTGGGCTCATGCTCCTTGGGCTGTGGAACGATTTAGCGAATTGTAAGTTTTTTGTTTGGTTGGAGAATTTGTTTAAATGAAACTAAAATTATTATTTCTAAGTATATTGATTGCATCTGCAAGTTTTGAAGCTAGATCGGAACTCATTTCCAAAATAGAATTTGTTGGATGTCAAAGGGTTGATCCTGAAACGATATCGTCCTATTTGCTTTTGAAAGAAGGATGCGAATATGATCAAGATCTCGTTAATGAAGCGCTGAAAACGTTGAATTCAACAGGATTTTTCGAGGAAGTCAAAATCGATAAAAATGGTTCAGTTTTATGCGTCAGAATCAAAGAATACCCAATAATCAATCGGATTTCATTTGAAGGCAATTCCAAAATAAGCGACAAAGACATCAAAAATGCTGTCAAACTCAATCCAAGAGAGATTTTATCTCCTCCAAAAATCAAAGAAATTCAGCAAGGTTTGCTCGATGCTTATCGAAGAATGGGGATGTATAACGTCAGGATCGATCCGAAAATCATAAGACTGGCCAATAATAAAGTAAATCTCGTTTTTGAAATAAAAGAAAACGCGCAAGCAAAAATAAAAAAAATAATTTTTGTTGGTAATTCAAGGTTTTCTTCAAATGAACTTCGAGACGTTATCTTCACAAAGGAAGATAAATGGTTTCGATTCTTCGTCACTGACGACAAATACGACGCTGAGCGAGTTCAGGAAGACAAATCTGCTCTCATTCGGTTCTATCATGAACATGGTTATGCAAACGCTAAAATCTGCGAACCTGTGGCTGAGCTGTCTTCAGACAAAAAATATTTCACATTAACATTCACAATAGACGAAGGAAAAATCTATAGAGTTAGAGATGTGAAAATAACATCTCACATTAAGCAATTGCCTGAAAAAGACCTATGGAGCGGCCTTTATACTAAAAAGGGAAATATTTATAATTCGACTTATGCCGAAATTGATTGTGGGTTAATCACAAAAACTGCAAGCTTGAAAGGCATACCATCTGTCAATGTTGAGCCTGATATTAAAAAAATCGAAGATAACGATAAACAAGTTCCAAAGAAAGTAAAAAAAAATAATGAAGGACTTGTTGACATAGTTTTTAATGTCTATGAAGGATCAAAAATCTATATTTCCAAGATAATTATCAAAGGAAATACAAGAACTAGAGAACATATCATTCGTCGTGAAATTCCGATTCAGGAAGGGGATTCCTATAACAAAGCTCTTGTCAATATGGCTGAGAATAACATCAGGGGCCTTGGTTTCTTTCGAAACGTTTCGGTTGATATGGAACAAGATCCTAACTCTCCTGACAAAGCAATTTTAAATATCAATGTCGAAGAAACATCCACTGGTGAAGCTATGATCTCTGGCTCCTTCTCAACTGGTGAAGGAGTTGGCGTCGATTTGACATATAATGAACGAAACTTCTTAGGAACTGGGAAAGGCTTAACCGTTTTCTTGGGATCAGGTCGCGTTCGAAGCGGAAAAAGCTTTAAGATAAATAATGAAACTGGAGCAGAAGAGAAAGTCCGCAGGAAAGAGAAATTCAGATTCCTAAACAGTGTTCACGTAACTCTCTCTGACCCACATTTCTTAGACAAAGATATCGAAGGAACCGTCAGCGTTTTTCGGTTCCAAGGTGCAAGAGACGCATTCAGCATCAAAGAGATAGGGGGCGCTCTTGGCGCATCTTATGAATTGAGCTCATTGTTCTCTCAAGGCTGGGAATATGGAGCTTCTAACAGAAAATTTGATGATGTTTCCGATCAAGCATCTCCAGCTATCAAGCAACAAGTCATGAGAAAAGAAGGAAATAAATTTAGCAAAACAAGAGCAGGAAAGCACGATATTTCTTCTATAAAACACAACTTTAATTTTCATAAATATTTCATTCAAAATGATTCGAATTTTAGCGCTTCACTTGTGACGACGTTTGCTGGCCTTGGAGGAAATGCTAGACACATTGGTAACGAAATATTCTTAAATTACGTTATCAAAGTTCAAAGAAGATCTAGCTTGAAATTCTCGTTCTCAACTGGGCTTTTATCGAAGATCGGCAATAAAAAACCTCATATAATAGACTGTTATTCCAAAGGAATGGACTCGTTTAGAGGGTTTGACGATTGCGGCGTTGGGCCGTTTTATGAGACAACAAGTATGGTCTTGGAAAAAGATGTGTTAGGAAAACCAAGTCCTACCTCTTATAAATTACTTGATTACGCAGGAGCTACAAGATATTGGAAGGGAACAGTTCAGTTAAACTTCCCTCTTGGCGCCCCTCCTGAGCTTCAACTTGAAGGCTTCATTTTCTCTGATTTTGGCTGGCTAGGACAGCCTCCTGAGAATGGCAAAAAGTATTTCAAAACTTATAAGCTGAACTCTCCAGAAGCTGTGGCAGGGAGAAAAGCAAGGCTAATAACAACAGATTCTCTGAAAAAAGCATTCCATGTTGACTCTATGAAAGAAATTGAAAATGAAGAACTAAACTTCTCAACTATCGATTCGCAAGTCTTCAGACACAGAATCATTGACCGCAGATCTATAAGAATGTCTCTTGGAGGAGGCGTACAATTCCTGACTCCATTCGGCCCAATCGTCCTGACATACGCCGTCCCTATTAAAAAAACAAAAACAGACGTGTCATTCCGCTTCCTCATCAGCTTCGCAACAAGAATGTAACATAACTACAAATCCCAAGAGCTTGCATTATCACGTTGACAATATGACAAGCCTTGTGATTTTTGGAAAGTGCAATTATATCTACAAAGATTTAAAACACTATTCACATGAAAATTTGTATCGCTATATCGAAAAGATACTCATCCTTGCTCTAAATTTTGTATCTGGAAAAATCTGATTTACCAACTGATGTTCTTTGTAGCAAATGCAAAAAATTGCCGCTTAATAAAATTCGATATATCGATTTATATTGAATGATGAAAAATGGATATAAAGTTAAATGCTCATGTGATGAAATTGGAGGCAAAAGTTATACCAAAGCGTTACTATCATGATTACAACTTTTTTACAAGTAAATGGCCTTGCAAAATGCCTGTGGTTGAGAGTGAATACGTTTTGCGCACTCATGCCAATCATGATGAAACAAAAAACCATCAAAATGCAACAAAAATATTGTTACGAAAGCTCGCTGTTCAGCTTGAGGAAGGAAGAAAGCATAATTCTAAATACTACACTGTCGTGTTAATATATCATATTATAAAATGGATAATTTTAGAAAGTTGAATTATAGGTTCTTAATGGGAAAGAGTTAACAAAACTGTGAATTTTCTGTGAAAAAAAATTGTTAATAGCTTTAAATATTGTAAAAATCTGCAAAACAGAGTTATTATAAAAAAGTTTAATTGTTCTTTAAAAGAAACCGGCATATTGCCAAATATTATATTTGAAAAAATCGTTGATTCACAAAAAATTATATAAAATTCTCTGAATAATAATTTTGAAATATTTGTAGGAAAATTAGCAAGCGGCGGCCTTGCTGGCGAATGCCAGCTGCGGGATCTCAAAGGCCGCTGTCAGCTTATAAAGCTGACCAGGCCGCCCCGTTTGCCAATTTGTCAAACTCAAGCTTTGCTTGAGTTTGACTCTCGTTATTATAATGGAGCTAAGCCTGTTACTTGCTGTCGTGATATGAATAGTTGATATAACCTGGAACAACGAGGTAATGTAGCTATCTGTAATGATAAAAATTATGGATAAATAGACTGAAACTATTCTGATCCTCTTCTTGAGTTAAAACTTTGTCACTTGCGGCAGAGTGGTTTATCAATTGACGTTTTCAAACACAATTATCAGGAAAACAATGTATGTTTTTCCAATATATATTAAAAACCATTAAGCAACATGTTACAATATAAAACAATAGCAGTGAGCATTTTCAAATATATATCAAATTGGCAAGAAAGCAAGCAGGTGTGAAGTAACACTTTGAAATCAATATACATAATGCAAAATAATCAGGAAAAAACGAATTCCATAATCTATATTTGCAATACAATTCCGCTTTGCCCAATTGAAATCCACTAACAAAATCATCATTTTTTGTGAAATTATTGCTTTACTTCTTGGTTAGAGTATAGTATCTTTATAGAAGATGTGTTTTTGTATTATTTTAGGAGGTAAGAGTTATGATTAATTTTAAGAAAATTTGTTTAATTGCGTTGTGTGGTGGTTGTGTTGTTGGGCCGCAATTCCAAGCTGTAAATGCCGAAACAGGCGTAGTAGATTGGGATTGTAAGTCTCTAGAATTTGTTAAACATTGGTCTACGCAGGAAGTTAAACTAGACGAAATAACAGAGCCAAAAGATTGTGAGCATGGTTGAAATGAAGGATGGAGTAGAGGCTACTAGGTTATTTTTCTGCAAAGAAAATAATCTCATAAAAGTTGCTGAAAGACTTGAAGAATGGAGAGGCAGCTATACCGCGTATCAGGCTTTGAAAGATCATCTTGGTCAATTTATTATTCCAACTCAATATGCCTTTTTTAATGTAACCACTGGTGAATTTGAGAAGTTTTTTGATTTCAACGATCTTGATGATATCGAGGAGGTAAATAGTTTCCGATTTACTGAATCGTGTGAGTACAAGTTATTTTCTTTTATGCCGCGCGTAAAAGGAAGACCTCTAAAAGAGATAATAAATGATGAAACAATTGATCAACATCGTTTGTGTGAGATTTGCGAGAATGTTTGCCGCTTACTTGGGGTTAATGCACAGCCTTGGAATCGGTCACTTTGATTTTCATTACAATAATATTTTAATCAGTGAAGATAATTAAGCTTTCATTATTGATTTTGACAGATGCAGAAAATTTGACAGTTTCGACAAAGGATTTACTCCGCTATATAAGGATCTGCACTATTTGTTCTCTTTTATCATAACAGATTACTTTGCTTTATTCTCTGATTCTGGCGTAAAAATAGAGTCTCCTGTGGGCAAGCGCAGTAAGATACTTTTGTTTCCAGCTGTAAAAGCATTGGACACATATAACAGGGCTCTTGGCAGAAAACTGAACTATTCGGAAATAAATAATAATTTTTTAGCGCCAATAAGTAATTTAGCCGCTATTGTGTTTCAGTTATTATTCATTAAGCCTTTGTTCGAGGAAATCACAGCTGAGGAATTAAATACACAAACAAATGATCACCCTTATACAACGTTTCTGAGGCATTAGATAGCAATTTAAACGATGATGAATTGCACGCATATATTGAAAAAACTTTTAATCCAAAAGCGCTGCAGCGTCAAAAAAATATCTTTGAAATGCGCAAATTTGTAACTGATTACTTGAAACAAAACGGTAATTCTGATTATGCCAAAAGCAATATAATTGACATTTTGTACTCAATTTCTCTCAAGTACAATAAATACGATTCATCTGTCAAGTTAAGTTTCAAAAGAGCTCTTAATCAACTAACCGTTGGTGAGGCACTAATGCAATTTTTCGTAGATATTGATGAACTAGAAAAAACAAACTAAAACAACAATTCTGAGAGGCGATAAAACCTGCCTCTTGGACTGAAAAGTAAACAAAAGAAGAGTTTGACGAGCTGGGTGTTTTGTTGTAGAATATTTATGGAGGGGGAGAAATCACAAAAAATAAAAGAAAGGAATTGAGCGATGGAAAGCATTCGTAAACATATATTAAAGATAGAGTCGGAAACAGGTGGTAGTGTGTTTTTGGAAAACGCAACCCAGGAAATTGAGTTAGTTGATAGCTCTAAGTTAAGAAGGAATCTGGACTTTAATATGATTATAGATACAAATAGAAAGAATAAATATAGAACGATAATAGCAGCGGAAGATATACCAAAAAATATTATGAGATTTGGTGAGCTGTTTACTATCTATTCGATAACAAAAGTGCGTCAGAAAGACAAACCTCAGGAAATGACAAACGATTACACAGAGGTTTGTCCTGTATTCAAGATGATATTAACTGGCTATAAATACAAAGCCTCAACTAATAATAATCCATACTGGCACCTAGAATTCGAGGAACCGTAGTGTTTGTTATGACCTTGCAAATACTTGTGATTTATATAAACACAGCAATATAGTAATTACGTAATTTGTTTTGGGTTAAGTTTCTGGATTTTGAAAAGCTAGTGGCCGGATTATAAAAGTTAACATTTATTAAAATATTCTTCCAAATATTTGACTTGCTTTTAAAATTTACATTGAATATAAGAAACAAGTAAAATTTACTAAGCGCATACTACGCCATGTTCTAGAATAAGTAACACGAAAATTCGTGAAAAGTTACAGTCGTTTATTGTTGAGTTTCAAGTTTAACGGTCACAGGCATGCCTTGTTTCAACTCAGGGGAGAATTCGTCCATAACAATACGTATACGATAGACCAAGCTTGTTCTGAGCTCGGTAGTCTCGATATTCTTTGGCGTGAATTCGGCATCAGGCGAGATAAAGCCGATATGCCCTTTGAAGCTTTTTTCAGGCAACGATTCCAAGTGAATAAGGACTTTATCGTTAGTCTTAATCTGAGTCAACGTCTTTTCATTCGCAAACGTTTTTACCTTCTGATTTTCAGCAGGCATAATAGAAAAAGCAGGCGTCCCAGAGGATATCATCTCGCCAGGTTCGATATTCCTAGTCAAGATAGTGCCATCAACAGGAGCTTTCAAGATTGCATCTTTTCTGTTTATTTCAGCCAAACGAAAACCGGCAATAGCGCCATCAAGGTGAGCTCTAGCAGTTTTGTAGCTGACAAAACTATCATCATAAATCTTTTCAGAAACATTTTTTTGTCTAAATAAAGCAAAATTCCGCTCATAGTCCTTTTTGGCATTGTTAAAATTTATCTCAGCTTCCGTCAGCTTAGCCTGTGAAAACGATGAAATGGCCTCGAAAATATCGGAATCAATAACAGCCAAAAGAGCGCCTTTCTTAACATTGTCTCCTTCATTCACAAAAACAGACTTTATCCTACCAGCAACCCGGAAAGAGACACTAACATCTTGAATTTCAACGTTTCCATTAAGAACAATCTCGTCTTGCTTGACGAAAACAGATTTGTATGCAAAAAATCCACTTGCTAACACAAGCGCAGTCAACGCTAATACTTTCAACTTCGCCGCCATCTAAAATTCCAAAACAACTTATAAAACGCTAATATAGTATAACGCACAAAGGCCCGCTGTTCAAGATATACTTATGCTTCATTTTTTATATGAAAATTTGCATCAGTTATATGCTTAACTCAATAATTATAGAAACTGTAGATGTAAATAACACTGCCAAACTATTATTGAGAGTGTTTTTATAATTATTTCTTTGCAGTTATTTGTTAGCGTTGCGTACATCATCTATATTTTTTACAACGTCCCCTACAGCTAATTAAACAATATTATTGAATGCGCGAATACAATAGCTTATTAATTTATACAAAAATAATATTGTAGAAATTATATGCGTACTCTAACCAGGTATATTCAAAAAGTTTTTGCTTTGGTTATACAGAAAAAGTGTTTTAATGTCTTTTATGATCAATAAGGTTAGCTATGATAACGTACATATGGGATTAACAACAGATTACGGATAGCCTATAGCAAGATGTTTGCGCATATTTGGGAGATGAGTTTGTATGTGTATTGAGGTGTGTAAGTATTGCAATAGCTCTCATAGTTTGGTAGATATTTGCGTAAAATGAAGTCTTTCCCTGACTCTATACCTTTCAAAAAAGCGTTTTTACATTTTCCATGGTCTAGCTGAAAAATATGTTTAAATTTAAATAAATCTAATGAACGCTTTTAGTTGCGTGTTTTGTAACCAAAGGCAAATTTAATCCAAGTTGTATTCGCATTTGCTTCGTATTCAAAAGCGAGGAACACAATAAATGGATGAAGCGATTCTTCGCCATACAACTCTGGTTTATTTCGACTGGCATCAGCTATTACACAGGCAGAAACAAACAATTCTCTTTTTTAATCTTCCAGTTATACGCTTCTTATTTCATTACAAAATCAAGCTACCAAGGATTGGCAACTATTTACGGGCGCAACAACAGCTAAGTTTATCAACAAGCAATTAACGTAAATCTCCAGCATTCTTTTTGCAAGCTAATATCTTAGCACTGATTTGTAAGACTCTACTAAACATGATTCAGATTTGGTAACTATACGCTGTATAAACCACTTTGGTGCAATCGACAGAGTTTTAAATCAAGAAGAAACCTCAGAAAATTACTTCGTATTTATCAACACTAACAGTTTTCACAAAATAGATCTACTGAATAATTATCATCTACATTTTAGAATTCATTTTTTTCACAAGAAATTCACAGTTATGTTAACACTTTCTTAATGTTTTTATGTTAAAGGACTCCATCCCTATAGTGAACTTACTTCTTCTCTTTATGCTTTAAGCATAAGCTTACGCATATAACATTTGCATTAATATTCCGTTAATTTTCAACACTTTCACAAAAATATTTTTAAGTCAATATATCTTGGAACAACAAGCTCACGAAATAGTTCTGATAAATTTATCAAAGTCATCTAGTTGACAACACAATCCCTAGAATCATTCTGAGTTTTTAGTTGACATTCTCTTGGAGCGTGATATTATATAAATATTAGCAGGATTTTGCTGATGATTTTCAAAAAGCTTAATCAAAAAAATTCATAATTAGTAATAAGGAGAAAGAAGATGAATACAATTATAGAAAAATCGCAATTTAGAGCGTTAGATCTTAATGTTTTGAATTGGCATTTGAGACTAGAGACGAGTTTAGAAGACTGGTATTTGTCTAGAATTATAGATATGGATACTGAAACTTTTCTGAAAAAGAAGTATAGATATGCTTGCAATGACGAATATTCTTCGAAGATATGCCTTCCTATGCAGCCAGTTATAGAGGTTTGTTCTGTAACAAGTCCGGATAAGGAGCTGAAATTCGAGTCAAAAGCAGAATATATTCTTGTACAAGCTGCAGAACTTCCTGTTGAAATTGAATATATTGCAGATATCTTCGACTATCCAGAAAAGGTGCCGAAGGATATTTAGTTAGCGCTTCTTCAGATGGCAAAGAGTATTTATAACTTCAACGATATCGCAATAAATTCTTATAAAACACTATCTATTTCATGAAATTATTTGTGGAAAGAAATGACTAATCCGCTATTCATTACGATAACAAGCAACCGCTATTTTCGCTCACATTCTCTGTTTATGCGTAGTCTGAGTATTTCCACACTTAGTTCATTCAAACAAGCTGCAACACTTAACAAAAACTTCTTTTTTATAATAAATAATATTAAAACATTTTTCCAAGGCGCATTTCAACCTGAGTTTAGAAAGGGCCGCTTGCTGGTCGATGAGTAGCGACATAGTAAGAGGGCAACGAGTAAAACTCACATGTTTTTAGAATTATGCGCCAATAGCCATTCTGTTGGAACTGATAGCTGTACTATAAAGAAAATATGCGCAAGGATTGTAATCGTTCTCAGAGTTTGGCGGATAATTGTGTAAGGTATATAGCAAAAGAGAGAAGCCTTGCCATGACGCTGCACCTTGAAGGAAACGGATTTTGAAGAATAGCGAGGATTTAACGGTATTGAAATGATGCCTGAACAAGAAAAGAAAAATAGGTGAAAGATATCGAAATCTTAGAGATGGAAAAAAATATGGAGTATTGTTGACAGTAACCTGCTCTGTTTTAGTGCGTTTGATATAAGTATAACGAGATAGTGATCCGTTGAAAAAGATGCTAAACAAATGTAAATTACTAGTACAAGAAGGTAATCTCTAACAATAATTATAGAACATATAGTTTTCAAGCACAATATAAGCGCTATTTGTTTTTTTAATTAGGCATTATTCAACATCTTTTTATCTAAATTATTCATAAAATAATTAATTATTATGGCTTGTGAACAAAGTTCTATGAAAACCAAGATAAATCATGAAAAATACTTACTGATTGTAGGAGAATTTTAGAATGATAGACATATTGTATTTAACGATAAGATATTGTAGTTAATCTTGAAATAGATCAAGGAACTTGGAAATAAGGTTCCGAAATAAGACATTATATTTATTAGATATAATTAAAGAACTGCAATTAAGACACAGTGAGCATTCTTGCCTATATTGTTGCTGTATTGATAAAAATGCATCCGTGTAGGATTTGTTTTTGTGCTATGTTTTTGGCTTGTTATGCATTGGGTGGAACGTCACAAAGAATACTGTCTCATTTTCATACACTATTTCGCCTGATATTTGGCATTTTTTTGCCTGAAACCAAAACAATCATGAAAGGAGAACAAAAATGTTAGCAAAATTTTTTAGTCGTGTTGCGAGTATGCAAACCCAATCTTCGCTTATTTCTTATAAGACGGCGAAAGTGAATTCACTCGATAGTTATCAAGATCTGGCAGAGACTGGATATAAGAAGAACGTCATAGTTTACAGGTGCGTTCACTTGATTTCGAGATCGATATCATCTGTCAATTGGATATTGAAAAAGGCGAATGCAACCGAGTCCGACGAATTCGTTTATAAGCACAATATGCTCGATCTCATCGAAAAACCGAACGCTATGCAATGTAATAATAAATGCAACAAAATGCGAAGTATTAGTGTCTTGTGGTGGCTTTTTTCGCGAAAAATAAAGAAAGAATAAATAAATTTCATTTTTTATATATAAAGCACAACAATTGAGATATATGAAAACGATATTTTGCTGAATATAATATAAAATGTCTTAAATAAAATAGAATGCAATAGAGAATTTTGTATTGATTAGTAAGTCAAGACGGTGATTCTAATAAAAAAAGAAATCGTAATGAGAGATGTTTGCAAAATAGTCGCTGAATTTTAACGGAATTTATAAACAGGTTTCAAAAGGAATACCGCTGAGTAAAATTAAAAACAGCAATAGAGTGAACTGCCCACAAAGTAATATGAAAATAAATATTTGTTAATCATCGCAAAGAATGTAGTTTAACAGAATTTAAAGAGTTAACAAAAGCGTTGGTATGGAATGAATAAAATCTATGGAATTTAGCTATCAGGATAATAAATTATCGATCATGCGGATTGTTAAAAATAGTATCAAAATCAAGAATAGTCATGTTAGCGTAGCTTTTGTGATTTTTAAACGCGCAAATTTATAAACGTTTTGCATGTTTCTTCACGGAACATTTACTGTATAGACTTTTGGAAAGCGCCACATTTTTGTGCGTAATTATGGAATATTGTTGGAGAGAA
>BNWD01000015.1 GCA_025998575.1 Alphaproteobacteria bacterium
CTGATAAATTTCGCAAAAAAGAAAAATATAATTCTTATAATTGTCGGGCATATAACAAAGGACGGCGCGATTGCCGGTCCAAAAACACTCGAACACATGGTGGATTGCGTTTTATATTTCGATGGCGAGCGTGATTACGATTATCGAATTTTGCGTGTTGTGAAAAACAGATTTGGGCCAACAGACGAAATTTGTGTTTTTTCGATGACGGAACGAGGCCTGATAGAAATTTCCAATCCTTCCTCAATTTTTTTGTCTGAGCATACGGAAAATGTTCCAGGAGTTGCCGTTTTTGCTGGAGTTGAAGGCACGCATTCTCTTTTGTCTGAGATTCAAGCGCTTGTTGCGAATACCAACATTCCAATTCCACGTCGAGCCTCGATTGGATTCGATTCAAACAGATTAGCAATGTTGATTGCTGTTTTGTCAAAGCGCTGCAAAATGAATTTTTCAAACAAAGACGTTTATTTGAACGTCGCTGGTGGCCTTCGTATTTCGGAACCTGCTGCAGATTTGGCAATTATTGCCGCGCTTTTGTCTTCGTTTTTTCAAAAATCATGGCCAAAAGGAATGGTGTTTTTTGGAGAAGTTTGCTTGTCGGGAGAAATAAGGCCTTCGAATTTCTCCTTTTCTCGAATCAAAGAGGCTCAAAAATTGCGCTTTTCTGAGGTATGTTGCGCAAATGACAAAGAAGCAAATATGAAAGATTATTTGAATATAACTAAGATCAAGTCAGTGAATGATGTTCTCAATATGTTAAGAATATAATCTTTCCAATAGGATCGAGCAACACGCTGCTATTCCTTCTTTCCTTCCTATAAAGCCAAGATTTTCAGTTGTTTTCCCTTTTACATTTAATAAATTTTCATTAATATTCAAGCATTCGGAAACAGTTTTTTTCATCAAATTGGAATATTCAACAATTCTCGGTTCTTCGCAAATTATCGTTACGTCACAATTTACTATGTAGTAGCCACATTCAAAAAGCAGGTCGTGGCAATATTTTAAAAATTCTTTAGAATCATAATTTTTAAATTTCGAATCTAGTGAAGAGAAATGCTCTCCAATGCTGCCTTTTCCTAACGCTCCAAGAATTGCATCAACAATGCTATGAACGGCAACATCAGCATCTGAAAATCCATCTAAACCTCTATAGCCATCTATGAAAACTCCCATTAAAAACAATTTTCTGTTTTCATCAGAAGAAAACGCATGAACATCAACACCTAATCCAACTCTATTTTTCGGAGCGAAATCCTCAGAATAAGTCAATTTCTGGTTCTTAATATCTCCTTTCACAACTTCAACGTCAATTCCATCAATCGAACATAACATCGCATCATCAGTAGCGTTCATGTCTTTGTGTGTGTTATGCAACTCATGAATCGTTTTGAAATCAAATCCTTGAGGCGTCTGAACCAAAATAACATCTTTTCTGTCAACCGGCTCAGAACTAATCCTAACAGAATCTACAGGTTCTATCCCTGGAATAACTGCCTTTTTTCCATTTTTCAGAGCATTAATTACCAATTCAATAACTTCCTCATTAATATTAATTCTCGCAGCATCGTGAATCAAAACATAATCAGGCTCATATTTAGCAATTGCATTCAAAGCATTTCTAACAGAGTCCTGTCTCCTCTCTCCTCCGATCACTGGCTCCAATAGCTTTTCGTCCAAAAAATCGGCAAAAATTTCCTTGTAGACATCAACAGAATCATCAGAAACAACGCAAACAATCTTGTCAATATCATTAAGCTTCGCGAACGTCTCAACAACGCTACGCAACACAATTTTACCATGATAATTCCTAAACTGTTTCGGCAACAGGCAACAACCAGAAACTCGAGAGCCGCATCCAGCAGCGGCAATTATAACAAAAATCCCAGACAAATTACCCCTGACGTGCTTTAAATTTAGGAACTTGCTTATTTATTACGTATAGCCTTCCTTTGCGCTTGACAAGTTTGCAAGCCCTATGCCTATTTTTCAACGTTTTAACCGAATTTGCTACCTTCATTTTTGTCACCCATAACTAACCACATATTTATAGTATCTCTTAACAAAAACGAAAAGTCAATAGGCAATTTTCATTATTTTTTTCTTGGTTGTTAACTATTTATTAACCTTTATATTTTAAACTTAAATATGGGACGAGTGTTTTTGGTGCGTGAAAAATATTTTGCGAGGGAGTTTCATGAGGCTATACAGATATAAGGTCATTGATGGTTTTGGGCGTGTGAGGATGGGGCTGTGTTTTTCCGAGGATAAGTGCGGGTTACTGGATCGACTTGGGCATGGGTTTGTCGTTTATGTTCTGGACCGAAGGAGCAAAATTAGGGATCATGTGAGGACTTTTTCGTTGATGTTCTTCAGAAACTTATCCCCGCTCGTTTCTGCGAAGTTGGACATAATAAGCGCTTTGAATATTGTGTCTAATTTGTTCAAAGATGAGGAAAAGAAGGCGATAGTCGATCATATTTCGGCGTCTATTTCTTCTGGTGTTCCTTTTTCGAGGGCGCTTGCTGTTTTTGATAAATATTTCGATAAATTAGTTTTAAAGTCTATTGAAATTTCTGAGGAAACTGCGAGTTTGCAAGAGAATATCCAAAATATTATTGAATATTTGGAGGCAAAAACTAGGTTCAAAACTAAGATAAAAACTGCGATGATGTATCCAATGATACTGCTTTTTGTTATGTTGTTTGTTGTTGTGTTTTGGATTGTTTATATAGTTCCGAATTTTGTCGATGTGTTTGCTGATATTGGGATTGAGCTTCCGCTGGCGACTAAAATTATTATGGTTTTCAGGGATTTTCTTGTCAATAAAAGCTGGATATTAGCTCCCGTTTTGGGAGCTTTATATTTTGTTTTCAAACTAAAAAACATTAATTTTCGAGAAATTTTAGGAAAAATTCCGATATTTAGGAAGCATAATCGTGATTTGTTTGTCATGAGATTTTTCTTTTCTATTGCGATTATGTTGAAAGGAAAAGTCAATTTGGTTGAGGCATTAGAATGTTTTTCGAATGATGATAACGCGTTTAATATGAGGAGAGTTCCTGAGACGATAAGGAGTGGCGCGACTCTTTCTTGTGCGCTCAGGAGTGTTGATTTTTTTCATGATCATGAGCTGGCGATCATTGAATCAGGAGAAAAATCTGGAGCTTTGTGGAAGTCGTTCGAAACGTTGGCAAATATGTTGCGTGCGAAGATTGATAATAATATGGCAAAAATAATTAATTTGATGCAACCTGCCGTTATTATTTTCATTGGCAGTCTGCTTATATTTATCATTTATTCTGTTCTTATGCCGTTGTATTCAAATTTAGAATTCAATTAAAATAAAGGAGCAAAATGTTGACTATTTTTGGAAATTATAATATAATCGCGCAAGCTTGTGTTTTCTGTTTGGCTTTCGTGCTCATGGTTCATATTCCTGTTTTGTTGAATGAGGTTATAGAAATTTTGTGCGTGAAGCAAGGCGAAAAGATTATTGACGCAACGTTTGGAGGGGGTGGACACACTATGGCTATTTTGGAGTCATGCGATTGCTGTGCGTTGGGAATTGATCGAGATCCGGAAGCTTCAGAAAGGGCGAAGATTGTCAAGCAAAAATATAATGACAGGTTTAATTTTATTCAAGGAAAATTTTCCGAATTATCGAATATTATTTCAGATAAATTTGATGCAATTCTTTTTGATTTTGGAATTTCTTCTTTTCAACTTGAGGAGGCAGAAAGAGGGTTTTCGTTTGCGAATGATGGGCCGCTTGATATGAGGATGTCAAAGAATTCAGGCATTTCAGCGTTTGAGGTTGTTAACAAGTTTCAGGAAGAGGATATTGCGGAAATTATTTGGAAATATGGCGAAGAGCGGAAATCGAGAGCTATTGCGAAAAAAATTGTTGAGGAAAGAAAGAATAAGGCAATAAAAACGACGCGGCAATTGCGAGATATTGTGGCCTCGGTTTTTAATAAAGCTTATTCAAAAATAGACGTTGCAACGAAGACTTTCCAAGCTATTCGGATTTTTGTTAATGATGAGTTAAAAGAGGTTGATGCTGGTTTGAGGTTGTTGCCGGAAATTTTGAAAAATGGGGCGCGAATTGCTACGATTGCGTTTCATTCTCTTGAGGATTTGATTGTGAAAAATTGGGCGAAGGAGTTTAGAACGTGCGTGACGCAGCTTTGCGATTCTCCAATCACGCCTTCTCGCGAAGAAATTTTGCAAAATCCGCGATCTAGGGCTGGTATTTTGCGTGGATTTGTGTATAATTCAAATATATAGGATGGGTTTTAGCGCGTATTGTTTGGTGAATAAGTCCTTTGTTCTTGCTATTTTATTTTTAATAATTATCGGAATTGGCGTTTCGAGAGTGAAGTATGAAGTTGTTTTTCTCAGAAGGCATTTTGACAATTTGAAAAAGGAGATTGAGACGTGCGAAGACGATTTGAAGGTTTTGGGTGCTGAATGGAGTTATTTGAACAATCCGAAGCGGTTGAAAGCTTTGGCTGCGAAGCATTTGCCGAATATGAAGCCGATTGAGAACAAACAGATCATCAGTTATGAGCGTGTTTTAGAAAGCGATCTCGCTGAGAGAGAAGTTGAAGCGACGAGCGATCCGTTCCATTCTCTTATTGACAAAATCCTCACGCTTGAGCGCGAGAGGCAAGGTGGCTAATATGGGATTTTGGAGGAAATTTTTCGAATCGTTTTTTGGCGGATTCAAGCTGTGGAGAAAATCGAAAACTCACACATCGTTGATGGAAGCCTTGAGAACGCGCCTTGTTTTTGCTGGAATTTGCTGCGTTTTTGTCTATTCTTGCGTCTCGTATAGACTCGCGGATTCGATGATAATATCTAAATTTTGTAGAAAATGCGACCTAAATTCGAGCTGCTCTGAGGTTGTTCAAAAGCTGGATATCGTCGATAGAAATGGAGAAATATTGGCTACGAGCATTCCAACGGCTTCTTGTTTCGCAGATCCGTCCGTCATCATTGACATTTACGAGACTGCGAAGCGCATGGCAAAGATCGCGTGTTTTCCGAACGTTGAGAAAATCAAAAAAAGATTGAGCAACAAAGGCAAGCACTTCGTTTGGTTGGCGCGGCATATTTCTCCGAAAATTAAGCAGGAAATTTTGGATATGGGCTTGCCTGGGATTCATTTTTTGAAGGATTATAAGCGGATTTATACGCATGGAAATCTGTTTTCGCATGTTATTGGCTGTTCTGATATTGACGGCAACGGCGTTTGCGGGATTGAGAAAAAGTTCAGCAAGTGGCTTACAAAAAAGGAAAGTTCTGATAAAAGTTTAGCTTTGAGTCTTGACCTGAAGCTGCAATCGATTATTCACGAGGAATTGACAGATGCGATCAACAAGTTTGGCGCGCTTGGCGGGAACGCGATTTTGATGAAAACGAACGGCGAGATTCTTGCGATGGTTTCGTTGCCGGATTTTGACCCGAACAATCTGAAAGACACAAATTCTGAGACGATGTTTAATCGCTGCACGCTTGGTGTTTGCGAGCAGGGCTCGGTCATGAAGATTCTCAATGCCGCGATTGCGTTGGAGGAGGGGACCGCGAAGCCCGGCAGCATTTTCAATGCGAGCGAGCCCATTCGGCTTGGGCGCTTTGTTATCAACGATTTCAGGGGAAAACACAGGCCGCTGTCGCTCGTTGAAACGGTTGTTTATTCGTCTAACATTGCGTCTGTCAAGATTGCGCAGACGTTTGGGCCGGCCGTGCAAAAGAAGTATATGAAGCGGTTCGGGCTGTTGGACAAGCCGCCTTTGGAGATTCAGGAAGTTGGCGCGCCGCTTTACCACAAACACTGGACTGAGGCGACGTCCATGACTGTTTCGTATGGCTATGGGCTTTCCGTTTCGTCGCTGCAGATGCTCTCGGCCGTGACGTCTATCGTTGCCGGCGGCATGAAAGTGCCCCCGACTTTGCTGCTCAATAGCAATGGTTCTCGCGAAAATATCAGGATAGTTTCTGCCGCGACTTCGGCTGTAATTCGCGATTTGATGCGCGCGGTCGTGCTGTATGGGACTGGTAAAAAGGCGGATATCGAAGGCGTTTCGGTTTTCGCGAAGACGGGGACTGCCTATAAATTGAAGAAATCTGGGTATGGAAATGATGGGAATCGCGAGCGATTGACGACGTTTATCGGCGGGTTTCCGAAGGACAAGCCGCAGTTCATGCTGCTCATTTCCATTGACAATCCGAAGGCGTCGCAAGAGACCTATGGCTATGCAACCGCCGGATGGAACGTCGTCCCGACCGCCAAGAATATTCTGAGCAGGATTGTGCCTCTTCTGATCGATTGCTCTGAGATCACTGAGTCGGAGCTGAAAGTTGCGAAATATATTTCTGGCAGATGAACGCCTGGTCTGACAGCGGCATCGTTATTTCATCAGCGCCCCATGGAGAAAAATACAAATTAATTAAAATTTTCACAAAAAATCACGGAAAAGTCTCTGGATTATTTTCGATTTCGAAGAAGAAAAGTTTATCAGTTTTTTCATATGTAGACGTCGATTGGTCTTCAAGGAACCTAGAGTTGATAGGCTTTTGGAGGCTAAAGCAAGAAAGGCAAATTTGGATATATGCGATCAATTCGAAAACGAAAATGATCATCATTCAGCTCATATGTTGCTTGTTGAATGAAGCTTTGCCTACGTCTGTTTGTTATAGAGAATTATTCGATATTTTGCATATAATTTGCGATAAATTTACAGAAAATACAGAACAAATTTTAATAGAATATTACGCTTATTTCGAATTCTTTTTATTAAAAATTGTTGGATTTGGATTTGATTTTCGGAGTTGCTGCATTTGTGGAAAAAGAGAAAATTTGCAATATATTTCTCCAAAAACAGCCAGAATAGCTTGCAAAAATTGCGTTTCTGCAAATTCCGAAAAGCTTTTCGAGATACCTAAAATTTGGCATTTGTGGTCAGTTGTTGAGCTTGAAAATATAAATTGCTGCACTGCTGATATAAATGATATAGAAAATTCTCTGAAAATTACGTTATATTTTATAAGGAAAAATATCTTTGATTTTAATAGTTATTATAGATTCGAGCTAGTTGCGAATTTGCAAAATTCCTTCAAAAAACACTCAGAACACTTGGGTTTCCTAGCCACGCAGACATATCTTCCGTGAAGAACGAGCCAATCGCTTGCGTTTTTATGAAATTCAATTGGAACAATTTTTATCAAATCCTGCTCGACTTTCATTGGAGTTTCGCATGTTGTTAGTCCTATTCTGTTTGACACGCGAAGGACGTGGGTGTCGACTCCGATAAAGTTGAAATTGAAAATTCTATTCAAAATAACGTTAGCAGATTTCCTCCCGATGCCAGGCAATTTTTCCAATTCTTCCCGCTTATTTGGAATGTTGGATTGATATTTTTCAACTAAAAATTTTGATAAAAGCATAATATTTTTCGCTTTTACATTGAAAAACCCAAGAGATTTTATATAATTTTTAAGTTTATCTTCTCCAATTCCTAGTATTTTTTCTGGAGTATCGGCAATTTTAAATAATTCCTCAGTAACTTTGTTGACAGATTTGTCTGTTGTTTGGGCAGAGAGTAGGACGGAAATGCAAAACGTATAGTCATTTGGTGCGCTCAATTCGCTTTTTGGATTCGGATTATTTTGTTTAAATTTTTCGAAAATTTTTATGATAATTTGTTGATTCATTTTATCAATTCGCTTTCCGACAAAACAGTTATGCCCAATTCTCTCGCTTTGTTCAGTTTCGATCCTGCGTTTTCTCCGGCGATGACGAAGTCTGTTTTTTGCGAGATGACAGACGAAACATGGCCACCTCTGTTCATGATAATTTGCTTTGCTTCTTGTCTGCTGAATTTCTCCAATTTTCCAGTTAAGACTATAATTTTATTAAAAAATAAATCATTTTTATTTAAAATATTCTGTTTTTTTGCATACAATATTGTGACATATTTTAGTAAACATTTAATAAAATTTATGTTAATTTCGTTTTGAAAAAAATCGAAAATTTTAATAGCTGAGATTTCGCCAAAGCCATCTATTTCTGTTAATTCTTCTTTGGATAAAGCCAAAAGATTTTCTATATTTTTAAATTTTTCAGCTAAAATTTGAGATAAATTTTCTCCTATCCCTGGTATTTCAAGAGCCGCTATAAACCTTGGAAACTCTATGTTTCTGCTGAGATTTATGTTTCTAAATAGGTTCGCTTCTGAGGTTTTTCCCCAGCCAGGCTTTTCATGAACTGGAGCGAATTCTATACCGTTATTTTCTTCGAGTTTGAAAATATCAATGGCAGATTTTATTCTGCCTTCATAATAAAAATCTTGGATTTGTTTTTCGCCGAGGCTAACTATATTGAAGCAATTTTTTGATGTAAAATAAGATATATAGCGGATGATTTGAGCTGGGCACGAATAGTGATTCGGGCAATATAAGTCAATCAAATCTGCGTATTTTACGAGCTTTGCGTTGCATGAGTGGCAGTGTTCGATAGGTAAAATTTCTATAAAATTTTCGCCTCTTTTGGATTTGTCTGCCGACACTATTTTTGGGATGACGTCGCCTGAGCGCATGATCGTCACGAGATCTCCTATGCGAATGTCTTTGCGTTTGATCTCTTCGAAATTGTGAAGAGTCGCTCTCGAAATCACTGCGCCGGTGAGCTCGACAGGATCCAAAATGGCGACTGGAGTTACCTTTCCAGTTCGCCCGACGTTGACAAAAATATCGGTAATTTTTGTTTCTGCTTGCTCTGCCGGAAACTTGAAAGCTATTGCATATCTTGGGTTTCGCCCGACAAATCCAAGCCTATGTTGCATGTCCAATGAATTGATTTTAAAAACAACCCCGTCAATATCGTATGCTAAAAGCTTTCTATTTTGATAAAATTTATCGTAATATTCCATAATATTTTCGATATTGAAACACAGTTTATACTCTCCAACATCAAATTGTAATCCTTTTAAATTGTCTAAAACTTCAGATTGATTTTCCATTTTCAATTCCTGGCTATAGTCGTTTAATGCGTATGCGAAAAATTTTAAATTTCTGCTTTTTGTCACGGCAGGATCAAGCTGCCTGAGCGAGCCAGCCGCTGCGTTTCGTGGGTTTGCGAACAAAAGCTCGCCCTTTTTTTCTCTTTTTTCATTGAGCTCAGCGAAGACAGAGATCGGCATATACACCTCCCCTCTGATTTCAATTTCGCTATTTATATCTATAATTTTAGGTATATTTGAGACAAATTTTATGTTTTCTGTAATGTCCTCGCCTGTGTAGCCGTCACCTCTTGTTGCCGCGCGTTCTATTTTTCCATTTTTATAGAATATGGAGGCGGACAAGCCATCAAACTTTTGTTCAGCGCAGAAGACAATGTTTTCTCTTGAAATTTTAAGAAATTTTTCGACTTTTTCTATGAATTGAATCATGTCTTCTTTCGAGAACGCATTATCTAAAGAGAGCATCGGAGCTCTATGAGATATTTTCGAGAACTGTCGTGATGGCGCGAAACCGATGTTTTGGCTAATGGAATTTTCGCTTTTTAGCTCAGGAAATTTCTGTTCAATTTTATTTAAATTTTCCCTTAATTTGTCATATTCAGAATCCGAAATCTCCGGCATATTTTTGTCATAATACAGCTCATCATGTTTTTTTATCTCCTTCGTCAGCCTTTCCAATTCCTCTTTTGCTTCGGCCAAATCGAAGGCTTCTATATTTTTGTCAGTCACATTTCAGCTCCTCAACGCTTCAACTGGATCCAATTTTGCAGCCTTTCTGGCAGGATAAATTGTAGCAAAAAAGCATAAAATTATAGATAAAAATACGATCCAAAAAACTTCCCAAACGTCGGTTTTCGAGGGGATGTGCGTCAGGAAATATATTTCTTCGCTGAACAGTTCGCTGTTCGAAAATTTTTCTAAAAAATGTTTTATCTTGTCTATGTTGAGCGTTACGAGTAGTCCTAGGGTGACGCCCAAAAACGTTCCGGAAATGCCTATGGCTGCGCCGATATAAAAGAAAATTTTCAAAATGGATTTTTTCGTAGCGCCCATCGTCCTCAAAATCGCGATGTCGCGTGTTTTGTTGTTCGTCAACATTGTCAGGCCAGAAATTATGTTGAAAACTGCGACCAAAACTATGATGCTCAAAATCAATGTCATGACGTTTTTCTCGACAACAACTGCATGAAAAATGCTAGCATCTGAGTGTCGCCAATCCAATATTCGATAATTATTTCCCAATTTTTTGGCGAGAATTTTCGTTAATTTTTGAGAATTGTCGATGTCGTCGACATATATTTCAATTTGATTCGCAGCATTTTTGAGCGAGAAAAAATCCTGCGCAGTATCGAGCGGCATGATAATTATGTTCTTGTCATATTCATTCATGCCGACTTCGAAAATGCCTGAAATCTCAAACGTTTCCTCCTTCGGAAGATTGCCAAAAGGAGTTATGAGAGCGTTTGGAATGAGCAATTTTATCTTATCAGACTGCTTTTTTCCCAAATTTTCGGCCAATCTTCTGCCTATGAAAACTGTTTGCCCAGAGAAATTTTCGATATTTCCGCGGACAATGTTGCAAGAGATAAGTGGCTTCGATTTCAAATCAGCTTGCGAAATGCCATGAACTATGATTCCGCGCGCGTTCGAATCAGCAAGCAAAACCGCCTGCTGCTCAATCATCGGGATTGCGAGGGTTATACAGTTGTCAGCTGCGGCAATAGATTGCGATAATTTGTCATAGTTTTTAAGTGGTTCTGGAGACAAATTAGTCACAACGATGTGCCCCTTCATTCCAACGATTTTTCCCAAAAGCTCGTGTCTGAAGCCGTTCATGACAGACGTCACGATGATCAAGGTTGCGACTCCAAGCGCTATGCCGATGAATGAAAACCATGTCACGACATACGCAAAGCCGGAATTTTTCCTGATTTTCAAATATCTTCCCGCAACAAATCGTTCAATCATTCGGTCACCATCTCTTCTTCGGTTGCATTTTTATTGCCATTTGAGATTCCAAATGGGCGCCCAAAAATTATATAGGAAATCGAGTCGAGGATAATCTTCAATCTGCCAGTTCTTTTTATATTCTCGTTTGAAGAGAGCTTCTTCACAATTTTGTTTTTGAATATTTCCGTTTCATAAGAAACCGTTCCAACTTCCATTTCATGCGCAATCGGAGCAGCGATCATAGTCTTATATAAAATAATCTGCTTAATCGTCGGCCGACATTTATTCGATGCCAGAACAAAATGATCATCTGGTAATAATATCTCAATTTGGTTTTTTTGTCCATAAAAAACAGGTATAGTAGCGATTTTTTCTTTGGCGCTTCCTGTTTTATATGAATAAAATTGTTCAAGCCAAATCGTTATTTCGCTTATATCTTTTTCCAACTCGTCCATGGATTTTGCGCCAGCCAAGACACAGGAAAATTCTTCGGAGAACGAGTTTGTGAAAACCACAGCAGCGCAGTGATTTCCATCTTTCGAAAAAAACAAAACCTTGGCTCTTGCGAACTTTGAAGATTCTAAAGTACTAAATTTTTTTAGCGAATTGAAATTTTCGGAAGCCAGGCAGCACATATCATATATTGTCATTTCCGAATTTATATTTGTGAGATAGGTTATTTTAGATAATTTTTCATATAAAACTAGCCTGGTTTTCTTGTTAATTATTATGAAACTCTTGGAACTAATATGCGGCATTGAGCGCTCTATTTCGTCCGAAACTGGAAGTTGCTCAAACGAAAAATCACTAGACTTAGCTTGCTTGGCAAGAAAAAATAAAAATAGAAGCAAAACGCTAATCAATTTCATTTTGTATCGTCTCTTTCTGAAATATAGACAATATATATGCAACTAAAATGCAGACCGGCAATGTCATGATGGCCATTTTGTAGCACGAAATGTCATAGATTCTGCAGCCAGTTTCTGAGATTTTGCCCGTCCAAAAGACGTCGAGCAAAACTCCAAGAAGCGGCTGAAAAATGGAGCCTACGAGCATAACGATGCAATTTGTGAATGCAACAGCCGTCCCTGCAAGCTCTTTTGTCGCGTTGTTTTTTGCGCATGTGAAATTTATAACTTGCGCTCCTGTGAAAAATCCGACGCAGAAAACGATGAAAAACGCTGTATACAAGCTGCAAGGAACAAATAAAAGAGGGATGAATGACAGCATGCATCCTATTGAGCCGATTTTTATAGCTTTTGTGTAGCTCTGCATTTTGCGAGCGAAAATCGCCAAAACGAGGCTGCCTATCGCGACGCCGATGAAAAGCGCGGCCGACGCGAGTGAGGCTTGTTCGCTTGAAATGCCATATTTTGACATGAAAAACGGAATGGCCCATAGCTCGGAAAACGCTGAAATTGGAAGGTATAGCATGCCCGCGATTATTCCTGACAAGACTATTTGCGAGTTTTTCAGCAACTTCATAACGGAGCTGGCGACAGATTCCGTTGGTTTTTCTGCGTCGGTGATATCGATTTTCTTTGGCACGAAAAGAAAAATGCACACAATTATTAAAATGCCAATGAGACCTAAGATAAGTGTAGTGTTGCGCCAACCGATACAGCCGACTGCTTTAGCCACAGGAAATCCGCCCAAAAGTCCACCAACCGTCCCCATCATGTTTGTCACGCCTGCCAGGATGACGAAATATTTTTTTGGGAAAAGGTGAGCAGTTATCTGCAGGCAACTGACAAAAGCGCAGGCTGATCCAGCTCCAATCAAAAATCTCCCTATTTGGGCAATGAATAGCTTGTCGTAGCCAGCGAATAAAGCAGCACCGAAAACGCAGAAAAGTGCAGAAATAGCCAAAATATTCAGCGGCCCTAATTTATCTAAAATGAGCCCGCAAGGAATTTGCAGCACAGTGTATGAATAATAATAAAAAGAAATCAAAACACCAAGAGTCGTCGATGTGGCGCCAAAAGTAGACATCAGCTCGTTTGTCATAACGCTCGGCGAAACCCGCAAGACAAGCTCATAGAGATAAAATAACGTCGCAATTCCCCAAACAAGCCAGGAGTTGCCAGAAATTTCTGATTTCATCTTCGCTCAACAAAAACATACTCTTAATAATAAATCTAGCATTTATACGCAAAAAAAGTCAAGAAATAAAATTATTCACAATAAAATTAACACTTTGTAAATGTTTTTTACCTAAACTATATTGTGCAGTGGAGTGTTTATTTGAGGTCTATTTATGGATACACGAGAAAAATCGAGAGCGTTGTTTAATTTGATGATATCTTTGGTTTTTGCTGCTTTTATATCGTTAGCGAACGAAGTTAAGGCGCAGGAAAATGAATTGGATAAGAAAGAAAAATATTGCAATTTAATGGCTCGTAAACTCGAAACCATAAAGAAAGGGAGGTTTATTCCTGAGGCGCTTTATGAGCTTCATAATGCTTTTGAGAGCATTTTGAGCAGGGTTCGGAAAATGCCTGAAGCTGATGTTGTTGACGTCATTTTCTTGTTAGATTCGACTGGAAAAACTCAAAGCTTGATGCTCTTGAAATTTTTGGCTGAAATTGAACGCAGAATAGCTCTGAAATTTAAAGATACCAGGCCTGATGTGAAGCTATGTTTCCCTGTTGACACGTTTGTTTGCTCTGGCTCAGGTGCAATTCCAGGAGCCCTTGCAGCGTTAGGAAAAGCGCCTCTTTCTGAATATATTCACTGCCTTGAAAGCACAGAAAGCGCAATCCTCACTTCTCAAAGATCATGGAGTTTTCGCAAATTTTTCAAAAACATAAAAAACGGTGTAAAGGACTTTGCCTCCGATTATTTCAAAGTTAATATGGAGGTTGATGAAGATGATGTTTTTGAATTTGAAAAATTCTCTCATGATTCATTTATTATGGAAAAATGCCTGTGGCAATTCGGAGATATGTTCAGTTCATACAGCATAGATGACACGATATCTGATTTTGAGATTATATCTTTGAACGGAGCGACGAGTATTATAGATATGGTTTTTCATGCAATAAGCGACAGGAATTCTTCCTTAAAAATACAGTTTGAGTCTGATTCTGCTATTGCGAATTTAAACGATGCAACCGATATACTTGGGGCAGCATATTCATCAACGCAAACTAAAAAATCAGAAAACGCAATTGACTTGCTAAGCAAAATGCATTTTTCATCGACTAAAAAAAAGAGAAAACGAACGATGGAAGAGCTTGTTTCTCTTTTGAACACATGCAAGAGGATTAAAAATGACATTGTTATTGTTGAAATAAAATCCGAAACGGCAAGGCCAATGAGTAGCATGGAGTTTTATCCGATTATTCCAACTGTTGCGCACAATGAAATAGTTGCTAACGAAGGCTTGAGGCTGATCAATATATTCTACAAATTCGCGATTCCGCAGTTTTTGTATCAATATTGCGATATGACGTCCGAGCTTATCGGCAAATGCATTCAGAGCCTGTTCCCAGCACCAAATAAGGTAAAAAGCGGCGCTGAATCAAACGCACAAATAGTCACAGACCTACTCATAAACTCCCTGGCGGAATATACATCGAAATTAATGGAACTGGAATGAGGAAGAAATAGCGGAAGAGTAACTGTTTTCCGATTTAAACATTCTATATAATCTGCTATAATATTACTCGTTTGATGTTGCTGTTTGTTGCATTTATGTTCGCTAAGGTCGTTGTTTTTTTTGTATTTTTTTTGAGTAATGTTGCGCATGCGTTGAAGATAGAGATTAATCAAGGT
>BNWD01000016.1 GCA_025998575.1 Alphaproteobacteria bacterium
TTTTGAATCACAATGTGTAAGGAGTTAACTACTATGAGAAATAACAATGCTAATACCAGAATGTTGAGGAAGTTACTACTCCTCGCTATCCCTTGCTTTCCTGAAACAGTGTGGTCAATGCAAGAACCGAACAAGTTTCTTGCTGTGTTTGATCAGGTTCAAAAACTAGATCTAAAGAAATTTAATACCAATGAAAAAGACATTATGTTATTGCAAACCCTTTTTACTTACACTCAAGACGATGTGCATAAAAGTGCGATTATGTGTCTTTATGGTTTGCATTGTTTGAAAAAAGAAATGAAAAGAGTTGCGGAATTTCTTTCTACTAACGATTCTGACTTAAAAACTCAATTTCTTGCTGAATATAAAGGCAACCCTCATACAGCCGAACAAATTGTAAAGTTGTTTGAAAATGATAATAGCTCGAAACAAATGCGTGTGGCATGTTCACTTGCATCTGATTGGTTTGATGATATTTCGAAGGTAGAAGATTTTAGCACCTTTAAATTTCTTGATTATTTGAAATATTACCCTATGCTTGCTGTTGTCGCCCAGGTTTTTACTCCTGATTTGCATGTTCTTCTTTCTTTGATGAGTGTGAAAAATCTCTTTGGCATTAAAGAGTTTTTTCTGGATGAAGGAACACTGTCTCTGCTGCTCAATTCTTTTGATATTTTATTTGATCTATGTTCTTTTAGGCAAGTTCTTTTCTCTCTATTTTACGATATTGATACGGGTCACCTTTTATGTTCCCCAAACGCAAACTCACTCGGCACACACCTTTCTAAGAGCTCGCTTGACGTCGTTAATGAAAATATGTTTATTTGTAAAACTTCAGACTACGGACTGTTCAAGCAAACATTAATTTATCTAAATACAATCGACTTTCCTAACAAAAAAGAAGTCGAAGGCACTCTTGCCAAACACATTGATCCATTCTTCTTTGTCGGTATCGACACAGACTGGATGAAAATGTATGGAGTAGCTGTGAAGCAGCTAGAGGATGATAGAAAGTCTATATTTTCGTGTGCTTGCTCTTCAGCTTTGAACGCACTACAGAAAATCGATCAACAAAGTCAAGATGACACAAACCAACTTATAAGTAACATGTGTGCTGATCAGGAAGCCTTTCCTGCTTTTTCTAGCATTGATAAAATTGCTTGTTTATTGCGCGACAAATTTGAACAACACCCATTAATACAACACAGTTTCGACCAATCTCAATTGAACGAATTAACAACCTTGATACAGAAACCAGCGCAATGTAATTCATTAACAACATCTTTTCCTCGTTATGATGTGTGTTTGACGCCCTCCTCCTCTTACGAGTTTTTCTTTCCTTTTTTCTATCGCTTCCTTGGTTTGGATGATCTGGAAATGTTTGAACTCTATAAAGTTAACTGCGTCGATTTACAAATATTTCCCCTACTGGAAGAATGCGTCTCTTACAATTTTAAATTTGACAAGGATGCGCTTATAGAAAAGAGCAAGACATTTGCTAATTATATGCGCAAATTGTGTAAAACAGTCACACAACAAAAGGTTGGCGCTATTCAAGCTCGACAATTATGTGTAGATACTAGAAACGCATTTAAGGCATTACAAAACGAGTATAAAACTCAATTTTATCTTCGCGATGCTTCAAATGCTAGTTGTATTGAGGGTATAGATGACTGGTTTGAAAATAACATCTCGTCGGTTATTTGCGGCGAGGCACATTATCCCTGCGGAAATTTTAGCTATTTATCTGCCAATAGACAGGCTGCTGAAATATATAAATATAGAAAGGAAATTGTTAATGATATAAACCAAATTTTTGATTGGATGAAAGGATGGGACGAAAACAAAGATTTTGATATTGAAGGTATGAAGAATGAAAAAACTTATCGAATGGAATGCTTTGTTAATGCATTCGAACAGAAAAACGATCTTAGGTTTGCAGGTTTTGTTTTTCCTCTATTTCTTTTTGCCCCTGAATTATGGCCAGATGAATATAATGAACGGCGTATTATTAATAGATATTTTAAGGCGAAAATGGAGCAACGTCTTGATTTAGAGTTGCTTAACGACTTAAATAAATTTTGTAAACAGTATCCTAAATATGAGCAAGATATTAATAATATAAAAAACGCTTTTGAAGGCTTCTTTACACAAATTAATGAATTAGATAACACAGCTGGTTGCCATTTGTGTGAATTTAACCATTGTTTAGACAACATTTCTCCATGGCGGAATAGTGCCCGTGCACGAGCATACATTCAGTTTAAACGCGATGCCCCTGAATGGCGTGTGTTTCAGGCGCTGAGAGCTTTTGAAAGAGAGCAGAGTTTGCAAGTTGATGATGCTTCGCTTTCAGTTAATTCACCAGAAAACCCGTTATCATTAAGCTCGGTGTCTTCTTTGACGTTTTCCCCCGAGTCGACGTCCTCTATATCCTCATCTGTTCCCTTGTCTTTCTCCGAAGAGTCGCTATTTCGGCTTACGCGTCCATTGAATTTGACCACGCAAAATGTTCAAGCTGTATGGAAGTATTGTTGCCCAGTTATTAGTCCTGGGTCGTTTGCTGGAAGTAAGTGCACGGCGGATTTTGATGTAGCTGCTAATCAGTATGGGTTTGAAGTTTTGGATATTCTGTCTAAGACGCGTAGAGTCGTAAAGGATCTGGATTCGCAAGGGAAGCTAACAGGTACTGAAGTTGCAGCAGCTATTGGTGGGAGTGCAAAGTTAACGGATGCTGAGGGTCAGGCTTTGGCAGATGCCCTTTGTGGTAATTTGTATGGCTGTTCTGATGCTTTGAGTTTTTTTAATACGCTTGCTGTTGTTGTTTGCGGGTCGAGGGCTAACATTAATTCATTGAAGGAGTTTGCATTAAGTAATACGTTGGGTTTCTGTCAGATCGAAACGTTTCTGGACAGTTTTACAAAGGATAATTTTGGGGGTTCGACTTTTGAGGCGATATTGACAAAGCTGGCGAATCAAACTACAGTGTGTCAAAAAGCCGATGGTAGTAATCAGCAATTAGGAAAGACGGGTAGTGAACATGATGTTAGTGATGATGGTGCGGCTTGGGTTACTGGTGCCGTTGGTTCAGCTAAAACGTTTGGTACGACGCTAGCCGATGCGTTTACGACAAAGTTGAAGGTTACTGCCGGTTTTGAAGCGAAACTTAGAGCTACTCTACCTAATTTGTTTGCTGGTATGAAGGTTAACTTGGCGGGTTCAGAAGGTGTTGCTATTGTTCCAAATATGACCGGTACTTATTACACAGGTGGGGAATTTCGTGTTAACAAAGAGAAGTTGACTGCTATTAATCAAGTTGGATACAAAGGGTACTATAGCGATGGTGGCTCCTCATCTGTTACTAATGCTAAGACACGCGATAATGATGATAGGTTGATTGAAATCCTGTTTTATGATTTAATTCAAGATCGTGTTAAGCAAGAAGGTCTTGGCGATAGCTCTTTTATTGCAAAGATGGATGACTTAGTCGTTGACGATGGGGGTTGGGAAATGCTAACGAATAGTACTGCTAGCGGGAATGTTGATGGATGTTGTATTAATTATTCTTCTTCTGGTAAAGTTGTTGCGCCTAAAGCCGAGTCTCCGTTTATCAGCCTTGCTAAACCTCTTGGTTGGGATGTGAATGCGTTTAATCGGTCTACTCCTCCTAATATTGGGGAATTGGGTATACAAGAGTATGGGAAGAATAACACTAAAGCCCCTACTGGTCTGGACAAGTTGGTCAACCATATTGCTGCAAAAAATCCGGTGCATTTGGTTAGTACTGTTAAGGCTCTTACTGGCAATCCCAAGACCCTCAGGTTAGTACTTGGTGAAAGAGCTGTTCTCGATGCTTTTAATAAAAAACTTGGGTATTTGAAGGGCACTATTGAGGCTGCGCATAAAGGTGGTACCATCAGTTCGGGTTCTCTTACGAAGTATAAGTTTACGTGATCTTTTCTTTCTTTTTTGTTTTCGCACAACATGTTTCGTGTGCACGCAAGTGTGATATTGAAAAGTTCTCCAAAAAGAAGCTATGAGAAAGTTTCCTTGGAACAAACCTCACTACCAACTCCCAAGAAAAAAGCATAAGTGGATTGGGTGAAGATGAATAGACTTTACTGTATGGATCTTTGTGTTTTCTAATTCTTGACATAGTTTGCCACTTTGCACAATTTTTCATTCAAAAATTCTCGGAAATATTATTCCGAGAGGCAATTGCAACGTATTGTTCAGCAGCTCGCTCGTTTGACGTCGTTTGTGAAGAATGTAGCGACGAGGGCGCAGATCATGGAGACTACGACGAACACGAAGGCGCTTCGAAACATTGTCAAATTATATATTGGAGTTCCTGCATCTGTGACGAGTCCGTTTCGGAAAAAGTCCAGGAGGCGCCCAAGGATCGGCTGAAAAATGACTCCACTTGACATTATGAGCATGTTCATAAAACCGGTCGATGTTCCTCCGAATTCCGCAGGAACGAGGTCTATTGATAGCGCGAAGCATAGTGTGTTGGCACCAGCAAAAAGGCCGCAAAAGAATAATAGAGCGACGCAAAGTTCGAAACTGAGGCTGTCGTTGTAAATCGCAAAAATGAACGCTATGAGCATACCAACAGCAGATATGCTAATGGCGTTTTTGTAGCTGTTTATTTTTTCGGCAAGCCATGAAAAAATGATGCCTCCGACTCCGAATCCTATAAAAATAAATGCAGAAGAGAGTGCCGCTTTCTCTGTAGAAACACCATATCTCTGTTCGAGAAACGGAATTCCCCAGAGCTCTGCTATGGCGCTTAATGGAAGGTATGAAGCCATTCCATAAATTCCTACTATCCATGTTTTTTTGTTTTTGATGACTTTTTTTATACCATCGAGTATTTTCTGTTGACTTTTATTTTTTTCTTCTGTCGCTTTTTCCTCTTTTTTATTCTTGAGGAGCAACGCTGCGATTATGGAAATGACGATTCCAGCAGCAGCGAAAATGAACGTCGTTTGCCTCCATCCTATTTTGTCGACTAGAAATGCCGTAGGTGCAGCTCCAGAGATTCCCCCAAAGCACCCCATAAACATTGTTATGCTCATCAACATCGAAACCTTGCTCTTTTCGAAAAAATCAATTGCGACCTTTCCGCAACACAAAAACGCGGAGGCAGATGCAACTCCTATTAAGAAACGCCCTAATTCCAATTGAAAAATGCAAGTTGCAGAACCAAAAATGAATGCGCCAACTCCGCACAATGCGCTGCTAATTGCTATCATACCGCGCACTCCGAGCTTGTCTGTTAACATGCCGCACGGAACTTGCAACGCAACATATGGGATATAAAGGACGGAAATGACGAAGCCGATCATCGAGGAATTCAAGCCGAAACCACCCATCAAATCATTGACGAGTACACTTGGCTCAACGCGAAGAACGTACTCATACAAATAAAACAACCACGCTATGCTTATCATAAGCATAGGGGCTCCTCTATTGCTTTTGCACTCCATCTTACAACCAACAAAATACACCATTCCTATAAGTATACTATACTTCTGAACGAAATTCAAGATGAATAAATGCGAGCGGCCACCAGCTACGGCCGGGAGATATTCAAACATATTTCAATATTATAATCCAGTACTAATTGCAAATCTCTGCTTGCGAATTAAAATTAGTGATTTAATTTTGAGAATTACACGGCTTCTATTGTAAAGTTGCTTAAAATGTTTTGTACCTTTTTAAAGATTGGTGTTGTAACCTGAAGTTAGAGCTGAAGCTCTATAAGATTTTCATGAAAGTTTAGAAGCGGTTATGCGCTTTGCATAATCTTTAGCAAATTTATTATTTAAGGAGAGTTAAAGTGACTAAATCAAATATACTTTCATCAAGTGAAATTGGTGGTAGTAATATGGAAAATATCATAGAAGCTGAAGTAGGAGAGGTATATGGATATTTCAATGGAAAGTGGCTTAAGGCGAAGCATTCACGGACTGAAGGAGACAAAAAGCATATAAAGCAATCAAAAAAGAGAATTCTTATGAAGGATATTTCATGGGAATAGATAATTTACTGCATCATATAGTCCTGAGTTTACACTATATCAACTCAAGAGTAAGCTTGCCATAATAACAGCACAAATGTTGATGACATAATATGGACAATTGATCCAGCTCAAATGTAAAAACCAAAAACCTTTGAAATTGCTAAACTTATCACTGCTAATGGGCATAAAGTCTAGGTTGATAATCAGAAATATGATGAATTAAAAAAGATGATTGGTTGCGAAATGCTAATTATAATAAAGATTTGTATTAAGTGTGGTTCTATAAATATAGAAAGAATTGGAAAATAAATAATTACTTTTTGTAGTAAAAGCAAGATATGCAATATAATTGGAATTAAGGCTGGGACCAATTATGAATAAATTATTAATATGTAATATAGTATTGCTTATATTTAAGTGACGTTGGATGCACAATTGAGAACGGGCATCAACTTCAAGAGAAAATGTACGCTCATTTTATTGTTATTTAGCTCTTTTATTGCCAATTTGCGGACCAGAAGACTATAAACTAAAACCACATTTACTCCAGTAAAAGCTGAAGAAAATCATTGATTTAACTAATAATTGCAAACTCTATTGGAGCGAAACGCTTGGATTCATTTGCGGAATACTGCAGATTAATGCTGAGGCTTATACTGAAAAATTCTTGGAACTAAACGGCACTTTTATCACAGGAGAACGACAATTATCTCAGTGGAAAGAGTGGCAGTTATCAATATAGATGACGTTATATCAAATGATATATGTTATGAATTGGATAGAATTTCTTTTGCTAAGGATAGCGAAATATTTAAAGAAATGAAGCGGTTATTAGAAACGTGTCCTGTTCGAATATTGACAGGAACTTCACAGAGAATACAAATTTTATATCGAATACATAAATCTTCAGAGGTATATAACAAACTAGAACCATTAAAAGAATTCTCTGATGATAGTTTAATTTTGGAGAGAAAACGTAAAGAAAGAATATTGGTAATATGCATTTCTATTAAAGATGGATTAACATCAATTGAACTCGAACGCTTTTTAAAGAGAAAAAAAATGAGAAATTAACTAATATTTAATCATTAATCGATATTCTATAACTAAGGAGATATATTAAAAAGCTTGGGGAGGCAATGTGAATATTTTATTGAAGATAATAGCGGTTGTTGTTGTTTTTATTAATTGTTTAGAGGCAGAGGATTGGAAACCAAAGATGCCCTGGGGAGCTCATGGATGGTACAGAGGTCTTGTTTGCGCTCTAGTTGCAAAATATATTGCCATGTTGCGGCACTGCTGATTATAAATTGAAGAAACCATTTCTTTTGGAGAAGAAGAAAAATGAATTTTTATATGACACACCTTCTGGCCCAGCAGTTATTCTTAGTTATTTAGAAGAATTTTATGGTCTCCAATTTGCGGATGAGTTCTGGTTTCTAAACGAACGCTTTATCTATGGCTATAAGAAAATAGAAGAATGGGTGGAAATATGCAAAGATAATTGACGTTAGGATCGAATATTATAGAAATAAAAAACCAACTGGTCACTACTGAGTTAAGCGCACTAAAGATTACCATCCTAAAAACTTTCATACTTTACAATGAGAAACCATTCCTAAATATTTGATTGAAACAGCAAAATACTTGGTATATTTGCAATCATTTTTACTGCTAACGTTAAAAAAATTAAATGCAATCTTTTACTATTTGCATTTCTAGTTAATATTGCAAAATTTGCATCAGTGTAAATAGCATTTGCTTTATGAAGAAGCTTTTAAAGAATTAGTGTTTTTGTTACTAATTTCAAATTCAAAAAACAACTGTTTCTGTAGACAGCAGGTTATTCATATGAAACTAAACTTTTTGCTGTATTTTTTTAATTGCCCTCAAATCTTGCAACATTCTTTTATTTTTACAAGCATTATTAAAATATAATTCATAACGCATTACAGTGCTAAAATCACTCTTTCAATATGCAAACTCTGAATTATGTATAATTTTTACATTCAAAACCTGTTATCGATAAAGCAGTATAATATTGGCCATTGCTTCTTGTAGTGGTCTTGGAATTTTAAGGAATGTATGGAAACTACATTTGTTATTATAGTGTTTGCGCTTTCTTCTTGAGTTTTGCAAGGCTTTACGTCTTTGAATACATAAGAATTTTTCCTTTTCATTCCATTATAAGAAAGTTCTATGACTTTAAACAAATATCAAACTTAATGAGAGCGAGAGCAATGAATGGCATAAAAGCTATTACTAGAAAAAAACTTGATGAATTGGAAGAATATTCAAAAACAGTCGATGAACGCCTTGAGCGCTATAGACAAAAACGAGACTATTCGTTTGATAATTACTACTATAAAAAACACAAAAAAGCCATGAGAACGTTCCATTGGAACGAACTTCACTATCAACTTCCAAGAAAAAACCCTCCTTGAATCGGGTGAGGATGTGGGAGACCACTGTATGAAAACTTGAAAAAGATTATCTTGGTTTGAGTTTGACCTTATTAAAGCAGAGCGAAAAACTCTGTCGTTTGGTGTAGTGATGGCGAGCTGTTATAATTCGAGAGCAACAAGATAAATGTCGCTATTCATAGCTTCTAGGCTCAAAAAAATACTGATCATGTTTTTACATATGGAAGAAATGTGTTTACAGAACAATATAGAACAAGATATTTTTACTATATAGAAATTGCAGAACTAGAAATTCATGTTGATAATATACATATTACAGAGCAAAAAGTATCTCCATCTCATATCAGGCAGATAGTAAAGTATATAAAGAATATCCTGATATAAATGCATCTATCCACAACTTCCTAAAATAATAAAAGTTGGTAACAGAATTATTTAGAGAATATCCTGATATAAGAAAGTAGGCACAAAATTAATTTCCGGAGATTGATAAACTTGCTCTAAAACTCTCTCGATTGCGGCAGGTGGGTTTATAATAATCTTTGTTGAATTTAAGATACGTAAACTCTGAATTATAATAGAACTTATTCTTATAAAAACGTTAAAATATGTATATATAATTTTTAAATAATTCTTGTTTCAAAATTTCAAAAAACAAATCTTGTTCATCTCAACGTGATATTCTTGAAAAGATTTTTGAAGTATGATATCCTGAAGATATAGGTTTGCTCTGAGTTTAAGTCGAGCGGATGTGGTGAAAATGGTAGACACGCAAGATTTAGGTTCTTGTGGCTGAGGCCGTGGGGGTTCAACTCCCTTCATCCGCACCAAGTTTTGTGTATTTTTGTTTTCCTGGCTAGTTTTGAAGGGAGTTTTGGCTATGAAGTTTGAAAGAATAAAAGCTGACGGCATGAAATATGAATATAAAATTGCGATCAGTGCCGACGAGGTCGAAGAAGGCATAGTTTCTGCTGTTCAGGAGCGCGCTAAAACATTCAAAATGCAAGGGTATCGGCCTGGTCATGTTCCTCTCAATATCGTAAGAAATAGTGTTGAGACTTCTGTTATCAATAAAGTTTTGGAAGAGCTGGTTAATAACGCCTATTCTGAAATTATAAAAGAGATTGGCGTTAAAGAAATTGCGACGAGGCCAGTTTATACTCCTGAGAAATCATATGAAAAAAACTGTGATTTTACCGTGGCGATAGTTTTCGAGGCGGCGCCTGTATTCGAATTGAAGTCATATGATATGAGTTTGACAAAAATTACTGCAAAAGCTAGCCAACAAGAGATAGATGGCATGAAGAAAACTTTTATGGAAAAAGATCCAGCTTATGAAGATGTTGATAAGGATTACGCAATAAAGTCAACGGATTTGGTTAGTTATAAGGCTATTTGCTATGTCAACGGAATTGAAAGCAAGAAGAAAAGTTTCCAAAATACTGTCGTTATTCCTGAAGAAATTTCGGAAGATGCTAAGATGCTAAACGAGTTTTTTGATAAGAAAAAAGGCGATGTTTTCGATTTTGTTCCTGATAATGAAAAGAAGTTGAAATATAAGATAGTAATCAAATCTGTAAAAAAGGCTGCGGTTAATATAACTGAAGACGAGTACGCAAAGAATAAAGGCCTCAAAAATGCAGCGGATTTTCATTCGGCGGTTGTTCAACATATTATTTCTGAAATGGAAAAAGGAATTTATTTATATCATAAAAATCAGGTTCTTGAGTATTTTGACACACAATATAATCTTGAATTGCCACAAGATCTTCTTGCTCGAGAAATGAAAAACGTTTTAGTTAGCGTCAAGCAGGAATTGGCGCGCGAAAAAAGGGAAGGTACCGCATCTGACGAGGATCTGAAGAAAACTGATGACGAGTTGATGGAAGAATACAAGGAAATCGCTGAAAAACGCTTGAAATATAGCTTTATTTTGAACAAACTTGCTGAAACTGAAAAAATCACTGTCACTAATGAGTTGTTGCAAAAAACGATTTCAGCTGATATTTCACGTGATCCAAATAATGCTAATCGCCTAATGGCTTACTATACGAAAGTTCCAGGGGCTATAGATACTAAGATTGCTGAAATAAAAGAGCGACTCGTTGTCCAGACGATTTTTGACAAAGCAAAAGATGTGAGAAACGTTGAAAAATCAAAGACTGAAATTGATGCACTTGTCGACAAACTGCTCAACGACGAACCAGAAACGGATAATGTTAGCGCTAATGAAATTAAATAAATGTCGTCTTTATGTTGGTTTTTGCTTAACGCATTTGCTTGACTTTTTTATATATAAAACGATAATTTTAAACAATCTAATTATATTTGGCGTCTAAAATATAAATGAAGTATGTGAGCTCCTTGAACATCGAAATTGTATGCAATATACCGAATTTGCAAATAAGAATTATGTAAATAACATCTCTGAAGCTTTTCATTAAAAATAACCAGTTGTAATTTCCATATAGAGACGTTCATAAAAAAACTATTTAGAAATAGAACTATTATATAATTTACGAATGCATTTTTGTTTAGAGAAGCCGTTGTTTTTCGATGCAATTTAGCAAAATAACATATTCATAATAGAGATGTGTTTTTATATGAAAAATTCCATGTCAAAATACTTGTTTTCGATCAATTTATTTAACGAATAGCGTTTTCTCTATATATTTCAAGCTCTGTCTTTTTCTAAAATCGAAGTATTTTATAATTCTTTGTGTTACTGATTAGAATTGTCTCAAGCTCAAGAATAAATTTCTTTAATATACCAAAGTTAAAGCAATATCTAGTTTTGTTAGCATTATATTTTATTGCCGATTTTCCACAACGCTATATATGCTAAAGAAATATCTGCGTAAAAAAATCAACAAACAAGTAGACATTGTAACAACCAAATCACATAGAATTCGATATTAAAGTGAGCGTCATTTGATCTGCTTGAAATTCTTCATATAAAAATAGTTCATGAATTAACAAAGCATATTGTTTTGTAAAGATACAATAATTATGTTTAGTTTTAAATAAATAATGAACGTCACAAATCGACGTTCTGAGCATAAATCTTATACACACTATAAAACGTTAATGTCAACTGTTTTAGAAAAATATTTATTCGTCAAGAATTCATTTGCAAAATGCCTATATTGCACTTCTAATAGATATAATTAAAATGCAACAATCGAAAACAATAATTAAGCTTTGGGTAAACTAAACATTTCTTTGTTTTTATTATGAACTAAAGTTTTATTAACAATATTCTATTGGCAATTACAAATATTTTACTCGTGTAACGCAACACTCCGCTCAACGAAATAATCGCTCCACTTTACAGTAAAGATTTTTTTCAAAAATATTATAATAATTTGTATTTAGAAAGAACTATAATTCAAAGAGAAATATTTGCAAGATAGCAACCAATGATACACTTGATAAAGAAATAGAATTAAATCTTGTTTTAACTACGGCTGAGTTTGAAGTTAACTTAGCTTCAACAATTTGTAAAAAAATATATTTAGAAAAATGTTTCATCATTTAAATCAATAAAACACATTATTAGATAACTCAAAAACTTGTTCTGGTAACTTAATATAAATCTATTCTTGGATTATCTACGTAGAATTCCACGACAAATAATATAACTGATAAGTTTTCATCATATAATATGAACATGAAAAATTAATAAAATATCAGAAACTATTATAGCAAGCAAGCTTCCGGAATCTGACATTATATAAACCAAATCATGTGCAATCGATATAGTTTTAAATCAAGAAAGCTTAGAAGAAGTTTACTTATATTTAGCCATCCTAGTAATTGATCTTACAGATATTTTTTTTAATACAGTATCACTAAGATTTTCTACAGTTTTCACAAAATAGCATTGCCCCATAATTTACCACACAATAAGATATTATTTTTTATATCGGTGTATTTCATAAATAATTCTCTTGTTAAGCTGTCTTTTAGTAAGTTATGAATAGCTATATTTATCTCGTTGCCATCGATGTCACTATCCATCACGGTCGCAAGTGACAGCGTTTTTCGCTTCGCTATGATAAACTTAGGAATTATCTTCTCATACTTGTAATTCGCATTTCTACATATAGCTTTTATATTCAGATGAGACATCTTATTTAGCAGTAATTTTAATAAATCCCCATCTCTTCCACCTATCTCAAATGCACTAAAGCAAGACATGTTCATGTCAACATCAGTCAATATTCTAATTCTGTTTTCTTTTCTTGCTCAAGTCTCATTTCAAGACCATTAAATCCTAGCTATTCTTCGAAAGGCCTTTCCTTCAAGATATAGTCCTGGCAGGACCATATCTTTTGCTACATATACTTTACACGATTATCTACCAAACTTTGACTACGCTTGCAATACTTATACATATACATATTCGTAACTGGTTGGCTATTCCCTATGTTCGTTTCCAGCATAGCCACTTTTTCATTTAGTTTTGATAAAATATTCATTTCTTTCTCCTTTTACTAATATGAATTTTTTTGAAAAACATCAGCAAAGCTATGCTGATATCTATATGATATCACCCAGATTATGTGAGTATCAACTAAAAAACGGGGATTGTCATCAAAATGGTTTTGTGTAAATTTTATTAGGTTTAAGCGGAAAATGTAGTCGCTTTGTGTCGTGATGCTGAGATATTCTAATGTAAAAAGAATGTTTTCTGTGGAGTGTTCTAAATGCTAGCGAGACTATAATAATAGAGTATGTACAAAATCAACAAGAAGTTGATAAGGAATAGAAATTTCTTCTTGATTTAAAACTCTGTCTATTGCGCATGAGATTCTTATCAAAAACGTAGTTGATGGGCGATCACATTAGAATATCTCTAAATGACGCAGCTTATTTCTTCTTGAACATCTAAGGTATATTTAATTTTCAAAAAATTTGCTAGAAAAACATTTAAGAATAATACTGATAATCTTAGTATATTGCCAAAGCTTATAAACGCAACCCAAGAAGTGGCGCAGAAAAATACTATGTCGCCAATGCTATTTCTTTATAAAAAGAAAACAACACTCTAGGCTGGGTTCTTAGAAGGAGTGAACTACTATGACGTATAACAATGCTAATATCAGAATGTTGAGGAAGATACTGCTCCTAGCTATCCCTTGTTTGTGTAAACCTGTTTATGCTAACCAGGACAACGTACAACAGCAGTGCAAAAATAATCAAGTTAACCTTGACACTCTTTTTCTGACGTTGATCCAAGTTTGCAACCAGCGGTTAACAATGCTATTTCGTTATAAAAAGAGATCGACAACAATAGATTTAGAGTTTGCCAAAATTCGAACACAGCAAGAAAATTACCACTAGCGCGCTCTGTTTCATGAAGTAAGGGGATAGCGATGAGTAGTATCTTCTTTAACAGCTTCATGCTTGTTCTCTTTGGCATTTTCATGCTTTCCACCACCTCCACAGCAGGGAGTCTATCTTCACTCTATTCATAATGTTTTCTGCGACAATAGTCTTCATAATCATAGTATCCTTCCGGTTTTTTACTCATAAAGCACTCTAATCTAGGTCATCAACTGTTTTTGCACATTCATCCCATTCTTCTATGTTTTTATAGCCAGATATGAATGGTGAATTTAGAAACCAAAACTCATCTGCAAATGCCCACGCCATAAAATCTCTCTAAACAGTTAGTAATTTTGCAAGCAGCTATCCATGGGTGCGGTATAAATTCATAAGAAAGATCGATAAATTTCTGCAATTTCTTCTTTGCCAAAAGAAATGGTTTTTCCAATTTATGATCAGCAGGTCCACAACCATGAAGAAGATTTTTAGCTAATAAAGTACACGCTAATCCTCTATGCCATCCATGAGCTCCCCATGGCATCTTTGGTTCCCAATCCCATATACTTCCTGCTTGTGCAATGCTCATTGCATAAATCACAATCATTATAAGCTTTAATACTATCTTCATAGCACCTC
>BNWD01000017.1 GCA_025998575.1 Alphaproteobacteria bacterium
ACCTTCTTAATGCTTTTATGGTAAATGCCTCCTTCCATTTAGGCTTTAAGCATAAGATTATGCATATCACATTTGCATTTAGGATATGTTGATTTTTTCTACTATCATAAAAATATTTTTGTGCCAAGAATTATATAAATCCCTCATCATCACTGCTACAGAGTCTTGTAGAGTATTTCCTTGAGGCCCAAAGTTAGTGTTTTTTGTTCCCACATGATAACATCTCTCAAAAACCGTGTGTTTGTCAATTCAGAAAACCCACGAACTAAACGACCAACCAAAATACAGTATGCAGCCAAACTATTTTTCCAGAAAGCAGAAACATCGAACACGCAACCATATAGTAAAAAGTCCTTTCACTTTGTCTAGCAGCAACAGCAAACAAATCAACACATAATCAAACTATTACCAGACATTGTCTCAGATTTTTGCAGATTAAGCAAATCGATGACAGTCGGAGCGATATAATAAAAATGTTCGTTAACGATATTGTTTAATATTCATGAATATTGCAACATATTTGAGAGGTGTGTTTGTATGCGCGCAAATATGGGTAAGTATTGCAATGACAGCAGTTTAATAAAGTAGGTGGTTAAAGAATGGTATACAGAACAGAAATATGTATTGGAAAGGATTGTAATTGTTAGCATAGGTTAATAGATAATAGTGCATTATATGTAGCAAGAGAGACGTATTGCTCTGATACTGTATTCCGAAAAAAAAGAATTGAAAGATATCGAAATCTTAAAGATGGAAAAGAATATAGACTACTGCTGACAGGAGCGGCCCCTGTTTTAGTGTGCTTGAGGTAGATTCTTGTGACAATTCATTAATTTAAACATATAGTTACAAAGTCTGAGATATGCTTAGTAGAGTCTTGCAACTCAGCGCTAAGTATTACATTAATCAAAAAGAATGTTATAACATTACGTAAATTGTCTGTTGATAAACTTAACTGTTGGCATGATCGTGAATAGTTGTTAATCCATGAGATTGCTGAATTGAAAAGAGTGTCAAAGATCTTTTCCTGGCGAATGTCGCAAAGACTTATGGAATGCGCTCATCCACTTAAATGCTGCAGAGGTAAGAGATGATTGGGATACTTATTTTAATAAGATTAATTATTCTATTGGTAATTACAAAAAGAATGCAAAATGCAATATAATAAACGCTTTCCGTAATGTTATTATGTGTTTTACTCAATAGTAAGGAAGCTTTAGAATTACAGTTATTAATCTAAAGAGCAGTGGTGATTAATATGAAACTAATATTGAAAGCTGCATTAACAACTATTCTGTGTTGTGTATTATATTTTAAAGTTCAACAACGGTAATAAACTGCAAAAGAATCTTTTGATGTATAAAAGACTATGATACATTTTTCCTTGTTTCTTAATATCGTTTGGATTTTATTTGGAAGTTAAGGCGCAGGATAGGATTAACGGTGACAGTAATGCAATAGCATTTGACAAATATATATTGCTTGTTGATAAATTTAGTCAAAGTTATAACCGGAATTAGGTGATTATTCATAAGGCTTTGATGTTTTTTCAATCTACTATCGTTATAAAAGTAAGTTCTTTGCGGATAATGTCAAGAATGTATCATATAGAAAGCGCTCTATAAGAGCAATTCACAGATGATTGAGTTGAGATTCGGTTATTATTCAAGTGTCGTATTAAATGTGTATTGGTGGATGACGTGCATTAGGAGCAGCCCGTTTTCCTGAACGTAATGTTGCAGAAATTTCTTGGCATTTTCAGGGAGGGCTTTTTCAGTTATAACCAGTTGCTTTGGAGAAACTCCGACAGATTCCAGTTCTTTTAAAACCATTCTTAGCTCCTTAACTTCGCCTACAATAGGAACACCTTTGATCGATCGACCAATATCGGTATGGTTCAAGGTTAATATCCCAACCGGCTCGAAATTAAACGCAACTTCATCATTTATAATGACTTCTCTTAAAAAGAGATCTACAGACTCGTTATTGCCAATGAGCAAAACTGGAGGAGAAGAGGCTAACTGATTTTTCACATGATTATCGAATTTTTTCATTTTTTTTATTCTTTGATTGTATATCATTTTAGCTAAAAATCTTGGTATAAAAAGCATAAAACTTAAAACAAAAACGTTTATTATTAAAACCGAATGAGGTAAAAAATCCTCTTGATTCATCAAAAGCATCAGCGGAAAAAATATGATGTTCGACAATATGACAGAGAAGAAAATAGGCATCATGTCTTCAACGGAAGTGTGTTTCCAAAACGCCTGATATGTTTGGAGCCACAAGAATACGCTGGAGCTCACGAGCGCGAAAACAAACATATTTTTCGTTATGTATATCGGAGAATATTCGAGAAAATCCATGCCGATCCGAAGATGAATCGAAATAAAAATGGACAAAAACGCAACAAAACTATCAAAAATCAAAACAGTATACGGTGAATTAACGCCAGACGTATGCACGTATTTATTGTGCCTTTCATCCGAAATAAAGGAAATAGCCTTCCTAGATTTAGCTACAACCGCATCCAATATCTTCCCAATTTTTGATAATTTCGACTCTATGCTCATCAATTAGTCTCCAACCATTCTGCCAGAATTATGACAAATTTTACTCGTATATCCAAGTGAATTTTGAAAATTTCAATACTTTACGAATTATTAACCTAACTTTTATGCCTCACATTTGCTTCTATGTATGTCAGAAACTTGCGAATATAATTTAATTATGTTAAAAAGTAACTATTTATTATGTCTTATAAATTCCATGATATTTTTCTAAGTTTTGCTTGTATGTTGGATAATCTTGTTAGAGGTGTTTTATAGCATTATTGGCTAATATCTGTTATTCAAAAATTGCTTAAAATATAAATGTGAAGAATCTTTGCATTAACTTTTTCTAAATTTATTGCAGATAGCGAAATTATATGTTATATGAAGCAAGTAAGTTTTTGTGACGTTAATTTTTAAAATTAGGAATTTTAACTAAAACAATATTGAGAACTTCTGGCATTGATTGTTCGTACGTATATAAAAAGATTAACAAAAGTATGTTGCTTCTTAGGCTGAACATTAAATCCTAATTTTCATTTGTAGAAAACTGCAAATTGACAGTACAGCTTCTATCATTGAATAATCTGCAAAAATCGCAGAAAAAGTCGCGATTCTGCTGATTCTCTATAAATATCTTCCTAAAGATTACTAAATATATAACACACGGCTAACAACTATTCATTAACTGTTTAGTGAGCGAGCAATCCTATAAATATGATTATCAAAGTATCAGATGAAATTACAAAGAGTGACGCAGCTCATGTTTTTTCGTTCACTTTGATTAAGAAGTCTAACAAATATGAAGTAAGGAATAGTAGTTACGTTATTTCTTTTACAACCAATATATAATATCTTAATAACGCGCTTGAGGAATGTTTTGCATGAATTTTCAGCATTATTAATAAAATTAGCTTTTTCGCTACATAAACTCTCACTTGAAATTGATATTTTTTATTCCGTAGCTTTAAAAATATCTGATCATTCTGTTATTAAAATAGCTTCAGGTTATTTTCAAAATTCAAAAGCGCTATTGAACTATCGTGAATGTTTCCAGTAAATAGATTATAATTTAGCGAATATTTCAAAAACACTAGTTTTAAAATTTTCCAACAATTATAAATTATTGCGTACAAAAAGAAAGCTCTGTTTAAGCTAAAGCAAAATTCTAGCTTAGTTACATAGTTTTTGCAGTCAAAATAACGCACTCATCCCCTATCTAAGAATCCTCTTAATTTTCTAGAGCGCCCAGGATGCTTTAGTTTGCGGAGTGCTTTTGCTTCTATTTGGCGAATTCGTTCTCTTGTGACTGAGAACTGTTGTCCTACTTCTTCTAAGGTGTGGTCAGATGTAATGCCTATGCCGAAACGCATTCTCAGAACCTTCTCCTCGCGAGCAGTTAGCGTTCCTAAAACCATAGAAACGTTGTCACGCAGAGATGCGTTAACAGCTTGTTCGTTTGGATTTGCGTTCGAGTTGTCCGGGATATAGTCACCAAGATGGCTTTCATCCTCGTCTCCAATCGGAGTCTCGAGGCTGATTGGATCCTTGGCAATTTTCATCACCTTCCTGACCTTATCGACAGGCAATCCAAGTTTCTCAGCGAGTTCCTCATGAGTAGGTTCTCTGCCCAAATCACTAGTTAACTGTTTTGACATGCGGACCAGTTTATTGATCGTTTCGATCATATGAACAGGAATTCTGATCGTCCTGGCCTGATCAGCAATAGCTCTTGTTATTGCCTGACGGATCCACCACGTAGCATATGTCGAGAACTTGTATCCACGTTTATATTCGAATTTGTCGACAGCTTTCATGAGGCCGATATTGCCCTCTTGAATTAGGTCCAAAAACTGCAAACCGCGATTTGTATAGCGTTTCGCAATCGAAATGACTAATCTCAAATTTGCCTCTATCATCTCTTTTTTTGCCTTTGATGATTCTCGCTCAGATTTTTGAATAGTATGCAATATGCTTTTGAACAGCGTGAATGGAGCGCTTGCGGCATTTTCAATATTCGTCGCCAATTTAACTAATTTTTCGAGAGACTCCTGTTGAGCAGCATAAAATTCCTTCCACTCCTTTGCGCCTTTGGACGCTATTCCTTCGAGCCATTTAGCGTCAAAATTTTTATCAAAGAAATTGTCCATAAAACTCTTCCGCTTGACGCCATAACTCTCGCAATTGGAAACAAGTTTCCGCTCGAGATCAGTGATATCTGCCATCAAATCGATATGAGATTCCTTCAGACTAATTATTTTCTTTTCATTCAAATTGATTTCGAAAAAATTCTCACGAAGCGCTTTTTTGATTTCATCATACTCTTTATTAGTAGCAAGTTTGCCTAGATTGAAGTCCAACGCTTTTTGCTTTTCGAAAAGCTTGTCAAACAAGAAAATATGATTGCTGAATAACTGCAATAATTTGGTTTTAGTCTCTTCATCATTGGAAATATGAGATACATGCAGAGCATACTCTTCCTCGTCGGATTTTTCGTCATCTCCTTCCGCTCCTTCAGAAAATTGTGAATAATCATAGAGATTTGATGCATCCGAATTTATAAGATCTTTGAGAAGGATAATGTCGTTTTCCAGCTTGCTTTTCCAAGCTGAAATTGCATCTGCCGTTATCTTGCTGATACACAGGGCTTCATAGAGAGACGCAGTAGCTTCCTCGATTTTCTTTGCGATGACGATCTCGCCGTCCCTAGATAACAATTCAACATTGCCCATCTCCTTCAAATAAAGTTTGACAGGATCGTCGTTTTTTATTTCATCGCTATAAGCGTCAGAGTCCTCCGAGCTTCCATCTCGAGATGCTGCATCAACGTCCATTTCCGTTACCTTTTCATCTAGCAAAAGCGAATCTTCCTCTTCGACACTAATGATCTTCACTTCGAGATCGGAGAAATACGTCATAACATCTAACAATTTTGACGAATCATATTCAGAACTCGGTAGCAAATCGTTCAACTCTTCATATGTCAAATGCCCCTTCGTCTTATTGATTTTTAGCAAAGAAGCAATATTCGAATCGCTTTCTACCCATGAGTGCTCTTGTTCGTCAGCCACTATTTCCGCTTCCATTTCGTTCTCATTATTGTTTATTTTTTCCATAATCAGTCTCCAATATAAAACTAAGATTCTACAACCCTTTTAAATGATCACATCTCTTGAACTTCAACTCATCTTCTGTATCATCAATTACTGAAGTTTTGATGTGTTCGTAATCGCTCTCCAATATAAAACTAAGACTCATCAATGCTTTTGCTTACAATTGAATCGATTTTCAATTCCTTCAAGCGCTCCCATTTCTTGAGGCTCAACTCATCTTCGCACTCAGCTTTCGCTTCCAGAAGATCTATTTTATGAGCTTTTTTAACAAACCCTAAATCAAAAACGCTATTCCAAAACGCCAAAATTTCCTCGTCGTTCATTTCATCAAAACAACAGTATTGCGTCGCTTCATCAATAACGTAACTTTCAATATTTTCCAATTTGCTGTTTGTGTCGCATTCAGAAAAACATAAAATTATATCCATCAATTTTTGAAAATTTTTATCCGAAAAATCCAGCATTGCTGCGCGTTCAGCAACAAAAGGAACAATTGAAGGCCGCTTGATAAGCGTATACACCAAGATAGCCTCTCGAAGAGTCTTCTTTTTCAATGAATTGACAGAAAAATTATTTGCAGGACTTTCTTCCTTTTTCTTAAATCTTCTCCAATTGAGAAGTTCAAAAACCCTGTTGCTTAAATCGCTTTTATAGAGCTTTTTTAATTCCAAATCCTTAATTCCAGAAATCTGCTCGAACAGAGAAGCCTTCCATTTTGCTATATTCTCAGGCGTTTTCTCAGCAATCCCAGCATACTCTATTTTGTTATTATGCCACAAAAAATCAACCAGGTGAAGAGAATTTTTCAATATTTCTTGAAATTTTTGTTTGCCAAATTTTGTCAAAAACGAATCAGGATCCTCATTATCTGGAATTATCGCAAATTTCAAAGATTTTTCTGGCGATATGTGGCTCATGGCAAGCGAAGCAACACGTACCATCGCCGCATATCCAGATGAATCTCCGTCGAAACAGACTATTGGTTTGTCGCAGCATCGCCAGATTTTTTCAAGATGTTCTTCAGAAAAGGCAGTCCCCATCGAGGCAATTGCCGTGTTAAAACCGTGTTTATGCAATATAATAACGTCTATATAGCCCTCAGCGATGATAAAAGGCTCGTTTTGATTGACATTTTTATACGCTATATTATAAGCATAGAGCGTTTCTTTTTTCTGGAACACCTCTGATTCCGACGAGTTCAAATATTTTGGAGTGGCATCCTTTTGCATGGCGCGCCCACCAAACGCTATCGGTTGATTGTTCCTATCGAAAACTGGAAACATTATCCTGTTTTTGAAGCGCTGATATGTCCCAAAGTCATTTTTCACAAACAAGCCAGAAGCCGTTAGCTCGTTATTCGAAAACCCGCAATTCCTTATATAAGTCAAAAGCTCATTATTATTCGGCGCATAACCAATGGAAAATTTATCTATAACCTCGTTTGTTATGTTCCTTTTTACGCAGTATTCTTTTGCTACTTTGTTTGTCCTTAAATTATTTTGAAAAAACTCGATTGCCTTTTGAAGAATCAGTTGGTTTCTCTCAGTTTCATGCGATATTCTATGTTTTTCTGGAAGCTTTATGCCTGCCATCTCAGCAAGCTTTTCGACAGCCTGATTGAAACTCAAGCAGTCTTTTTTCATGACATAGCTAAACAAATCGCCAGTAGCACCGCATCCGAAACAATAGAAGCTGCCTTTTTCATCGTTGACGAAGAACGATCCTGTCTTTTCGTTGTGAAATGGGCAATTCCCAATGAATTCCTTGCCTTTCTTCCGAAGCTGAACATCTCTTACAACAACAGCAGAAAGCAAAACCTTCTCCTTTATTCTCCGAAGAGCTATATTAAATTCCGTCATGCTCATGCTTCTATAATACAGCGTATTTCAAGAATTTTTGAGAAAACTGCATCAAAAACGCCATGTCTCATGGACACGACTATTACTAATGCTTATATATGAATATGTGTACAGAATGAATACGCTCGGCAAATTTGTTTGACAATCACGGCATACAATCGAGCAAACGGAACTCATCAAACAACTATACATACATAACTCAAACAAACAAAAGTTTCATAGATCTCGATCTTTTAGTGCTCATTCACGATGATTGACTCCAAGTGATTTGAAACAGGGCAATTTATTAAGAAATGTTTTGGAAGCAGAAGAATGAGCAGGCAATTCGTAGCAAAACGTCAAGCGGCTGGAGTATTCAGAGCATAATGTAGAAAGAATATTGTGAACTTGAATAAAGTTTTAATCACAATTTTCAAATGTATAGATTCCAGATTAACGACTGGTTTTAAGAGGACTTTGCTTTTCCGTGTCACGAAGGAAATTTAAAGAGCGGGCCTAAAATCAAAATTTTCCACGCTTTTTGCTGAATCTTGTTAATAAAGGTTACGAATGCAGAAGAAAGCTATAACATATAATATTAGGTATTTATAGCAAAAACTTCTCAAACTCAGAATGGGATTTGCACGTATGCGTCTTTAAACATCTATAAAGATGAATTACGAACAAATACATTCTGTATGATATTTTGATGTGCAAGAGAAGATATTGCCGTTAAGTTTGGAAGAGAGCCCGCAATTTGGATTGATTGCCACAAAGAATATGTGATAGCCAACTAGCTACGATTTTGGTGAGCCACTCATCAGAAAGAACTTAGAAGAAGTTTGTCAATATTTATCAATTTCTTGTAATTGGTTTTGCACATATTTTGTTTATTATAGCGTCGCTAATATTAACCTTCTTTTTACCTCAGAATATTCTCTAAATAATTCTGTTGCCAATATACTTTTTATTATCATGTGTATATGGACAACATTAATTTCTATTGCAGACGTAAGCGAGCGCATTTTTCACTTAGTTTTTGATAAAATTATTTAGGAAAAAAGCTCGTAATAACTAAATTTCCGAGCTTTTTAGTTAATTTGCGTTTATAAAATCTGCATATTACTTTGGTGTTGCAATCTGTATAAAATCATCAGCATTATTACAATTTTCAGCGAATCCTCTAGAATAGACCAATAGTCAAGTAAGTATTTATACAAGACGTATTTTTGAACGGAATAGTTAGGTAGTACTTGCTTGCTCTATACTTTACGCTATTATAGACCCACCCACTGCAGCAATAGACAGAATTTTAGAACAATTTTATCCTTCTCTTGTAATTGATTATGCGCATACTTTTTTATTATAGTATCGCTGACATTTCCACAATAGCTTTTGTTCCATAATTGCCCACCAATAAAGATTTCTTTTTTATATTAGAATATTCTTTAAATAGTTCTGTTGCCAACAGTTTTTATTATTTTAGGAAGTTATGGGTAGTGGCATTTATCTAGTTTCTCTCGATGTATGCCGCTATACATCACTACACCAAATGACAGAGTTTTTCGCTCAGATTTAATAAATTATTGAATAAGCATGTTTAAATTTAGTTCTAAAACTTATTTTTAACAAAATATATCTTATATAACTGCGTTGATATATTAAACGAATAGCCCATTATAAGCGATAATGTTTTAATTTATAGGTTGCATTTCACTAAATTCACATATTATTCTAATTAACTTTCTGTTATTAAGCTGTTTTTATATTTATAGAATTTTGATAATTTTAAACATTATCAAAATATGCTCAATAACAATTATTTATTTGGAATTCTTAAAGAAATGTCAATAAGTGCGAATAAAATTTCGTTATTCCAACATATATGTTAATGAATTGTCAAGCAGTTACTGCTTTGACAACAGCTCATCAGGAAGCGATAGAATTTTAAATCAAGAAAAAGTTTCTATTATTGACTTTACGTATATTTTTTTATTATAGTATAGCTAATATTTCTACAATAGCTTTTGTTCCATGATTGCCCCCTCAATAAAGATTTTTTTTTATATTAAAATATTCTCTAATTGATACGCTCAAAACACCTTTGCTGAGATTTTGGAAATTTTAACTTCGGCGGGTTGAGTAGATGAAGATGAGAAGTTTATAGAGTCTTTTGCGACGAGGAAGTCTGTGTTTAGAGTTTCTTGCCAGGAATGGATTTTCTCGTTATTTTCGTTGAAAACGCTGATTTCTACTCCTTTCAAGTTCACTACTATGCTATCTTCGTTGACGATTGTTCCTGTGATAAGTATCTCGGTTTTATTCTCGAGCTCTGTTTCTTGCAATGTATATTTTAGATTTTTCAAAGTCAATCTCGGCACTATAGTTTTCGATAGATGTTTCGCTTTTTCGGTTAAATATTTTGTAAATAAATTTCTTTTATAATAACCAACACCAGGTAGAAGCAACAAAGCAGATATAATCAAATATTTAACTAATTTTAGCCTCTTTTGTCTCGTGACATTCTTTTTGTGTTTCACAAATTTTGATAGTTTTTCGATTTTTTCTCGCCTGTTAGCCTTAAGCGGAGTATCAGTACACTTCGCAACATCTGCGTTTTTCAACCACCACTTCTTATGACATTTATAACACCTCAGCCACCAGCCGTATCCAAGCCTTTCGCTACCAATCGGATCCTTCAAAAGAGATGGGTTTAGTTCATATCCACAACCGCAATATGGACACTTGACAATCATAAATCTATACCTAATCTTGCTTGTAATCGCATTTTAAAACAACTTTATTTAAATTTTCACACAAGTTTTTCTCTTTCTTCTGCATCTGTTAAGACTTGTGATCTTTTGTTCCATGTTAGGATGAAGAAGATTGCGCTTAGGATGGATGCAGAGATTGTCATGAAGAAGACGCTGTTCCAGCCATAAATATCGGCCATGAAACCGGCAACAATTCCAGAGAGAGCGCTTCCTGCATATCCTAGCGTCCCTGTGAATCCTGAGGCAGTTGCTGCGGCTTTTTTCGATGCGAAATCAGCAGCAGCAACTCCGGCCAAAATTTGAGGACCTGTGATCAAAAAACCAATAAAAATCATACAAATGGAGCTTATTATATAAGAATCGTCTGGTGAGAGCCAAAAGATGCCAATGAGAACGGCAAGGCAAAGCATGCAAAGGACAGCGACAGGACCTCGCCTGCCTTTGAAAACTTTGTCGGAGAGGTAGCCTGCAAAAATTCCTCCAAACATACCTGCGATATCGAATAGCGCCATCTGAATGCCGGCACCTGTCAATGTGTTGCCTTTCGACTCCAAAAGAAATGTCGGGCCCCAGTTTAGGAACGTCATGCGGCAGATATAAACGAAAAAATTAGCAAGACCTACATACCAAACGAACCTATTGCTCAGAGCCATTTTCAGTGTTGCGACATAGCTCAATTTAACGTCAGTTTCCTCTGCCCATTTCGAGGACTCAGCAACAGAAGCCAGACCAGTTATCTTTTCAACAGAAGGCAATTTTAGGGATTCAGGAGTATCGCGCAGACGATTGAACAAAAAGCAAGATAGCAGAATAGCGATAATCCCAGGCGCAAAAAACAAAAATCTCCAGCCGAAATGCAGCAAAATGAACGGCGCTAAAAGAGCGACTGCCGCAGAGCCTATTTGTTGAGACGTGTTCCACATTGCCCATCTTGTTCCGATCTCAGTCGGACTGAACCAGTGAGTCAAAAGCTTAGCACAAGGAGGCCAGCCCATAGATTGAAAACACCAATTAAGGGCATAAAAAATGGCGATTATTGGAACAGCTGAACTAAAACCCAAGAAGATGTTCATGATGGCAGAAGCAAAAAGCCCAATTACCATAATATATCTCGCGCTATACCTGTCACCTATGAGACCGAAGAAGCTTTTTCCAACTCCATACAAGACAGAACCTATCGATAAAACAACACCTATGTCAGATTTCGTTATGTTGAGATCTGAACAAATAGCAGGGATTGCTAATGAAAAATTTTGGCGAACAAAATAAAAAGAAGCATAGCCGATAAATATCGAATACATAGTTCTCGCACGCCAATAGCTAAAGATTTTATTGCAGCTGTCTGAATATTTTGATTTATTTTTGAGTTTAGCCACAAACATAAACCACTAACTAACTTTCCATAGATTTTGTTAAGACTTCTAAATCTGACCTAAACTTCGAATCAGTATCAGCCAAAGCGATGACTCGCTTTACAGCGTATATAACTGTCGCATGATCTTTTCCATTAAAATTTCGCCCGATTTCAGGCAGCGATTTCGTTGTTAATTGCTTGGAAAGATACATAGCGATATGCCTTGCATTTGTTATGTTCTGATGTCTTTTTGCAGAATTTAAATCAGATAGCTTCACTCCATAGTACTCGCAAACTTTTTTTTGTATACCCTCTATTGTAATACTTTTTTCGTTGGATCTCAACAAGTCTTTTAAAACATCTTGTGCGACATCTATAGTTATTTTGCGGCCGATTAGAATCGCGTGTGCCATAACGCGGTTTAATGCGCCTTCTAGTTCCCTTATATTCGATGATATTTTAACTGCCAAGAATTCCAAAACATTCTCAGGAACGGGAACTTTATATGTTTTTGCTTTTACTTGTAAAATTCCTAGCCTCAGTTCATACGTAGTCGGGTGAATATCCGCCACAAGGCCCCAACCGAGGCGAGATTTCAATCTATCCTCAACTCCAGCAAGATCAGATGGAGACTTGTCGGCAGACAATATAACTTGTCTGTTATTGTCAACTAACTCGTTGAATGTGTGAAAAAATTCCTCTTGAGTCGTGTCTTTCCCTCCGATAAACTGAACGTCATCAACCATCAAGACGTCAACAGCTCGAAACATCTCTTTGAATGATATCGAAGTCTTGAATCTCAAGGACTTTATGAACAAATACATAAATTTTTCAGCTGATAAATATATGACTTTTTTTATTGGATATAGCTCTTTTATGCGCCAAGCTATAGCGTGCATAAGGTGAGTCTTGCCAAGTCCAACTCCTCCATAAAGAAAAAGAGGGTTGAATGGCGTTGTTTCAGATTCAGCCACCCTGATAGCGGCAGCGTAAGCAAACTCATTTGGCTTTCCAACAACGAAATTCCGAAAGACAAACCTCTTGTCCAAAACAGAAACGTCAGCAAACGAATCGGTTTCCTCTTTCTTTTGTATAGAATCTGGAATCTCGATATCATCGCTTATTGAAGCTTGGCAAACAGAAATATTTATGGATTTGACATTGCATCCGTATGAGTTGGCAATTGTTAAGATATCCTCTGAAAACCTTGAAAACACTGTGTCTCGAACAAAATTTGATGGAGCCATTAGTTTCAATACAGATCCTTCAGCGCTTAAAATCTTGAGCTTTGAAACCCAGTTCTTAAAAGACTGCTCCCCTATGGCCGTTCTTAGATCGCACAATATCTCTTTCCAAATCTGTAATATTTTTTCAGTCACAATTTCAGACATTGTCAACCAGCGCTTTCAGAATAAGAACTGATATTATAACGTACATTATAACATGTCAAGAAGCTTCCTTGAATTGAAAAGACAATATATATGGACTTGAAAATGAAATTCACACAGCCTCTCTATTCACCAAAAGACCGAGAGGCATATGCAAAAACCGCTTGATTATTTCAATTTTGCATGACATACTTTTTCGACAAACTCTTGATATTCTTTATTAATTCGTTCAAATTTTTCATGAAGGTCACCTACCTCATCGATCTTTGATAGTTTACTAAATATTTTGTCTTTATCTTCTTGTTTTAGATCGCCAAACAATCCATTTAATTTCAGTATATATTCTATATTAGTTGCCTTGGTTTTATAATTTTCATTGGAATTTCCCATTATTTCCTTATTTAGAGCAAATATTTGCGCTAAATTCTGGCTGTGAGTTTCAACATGGACAGTAGGATCTGCATAGAATATGCATCATTGCCACTGCAATCTTTGTACGTCAGTGAACAACCATTTGTTAATGGAAGGCCTTCATGATTAACGATTTTCCAACATTCTAACCAATTGTTAAGAGGTGTGTTATTATAACTGGACTTAAACCATTCGCGAATAGTCGAAAAGAACTTGTCGTCACAGCAAATGGATACTCCGTGAATAATGTGGTAGAAGTGAGGAATATCAAACTGACTGAAAATATGAGCGTCCTTTTGAATGAGATAATTATAAATTGATTTTAAGCGAAAGACGGCCAAATCTGATACAGAAAATTTTGTATAAAGCATTCTCCATATAGCAACCGTAGTGCACCGTAGAACACGTTGCATTCAACGCAGAATAATTCTTATAGTCTAAAAACATACGTTTCCTAACACAGCTCAAGCCAAAATATAGATTTCCAACGTTGTATCCAACATTTGCTGCACGCAAAAACAACTGAGACAATTTTCATTATTTTCTATGTTTGTTCAAATGAAACATTAGGCCGTTATTATATGAAGAAGAATTTTTTAATAAGCGTAGTGCTGTGTTTGTTGACAATTGCTGGTGGCGCGAAGCAAGTGATAGAATTGTTGCCTGTTGCGTGCCAAATGAGCTTTATAAAAACTCCTATAAAACATAAATCAACGCTACTCTTTTAGTATACATTAAATAAAACAGCATTGCGACAATTATTTTTAAAAATCTCGCGAATACTTAAAATTTAAATATTGAGTAAAGCGGAGAGGGTTTTTTCAGCTCCGCTTGGTTAGAGTTGTGAGTAAGCTGCCTCTAAAGATCGTATATTTGAACGCCATTTTAGGTAGCTCTGTTTAATATTATTATAATAATCTTGCATATCATCTGCACACCAAAAACTCTTAAGTTGCGG
>BNWD01000018.1 GCA_025998575.1 Alphaproteobacteria bacterium
AAGCTAAGCAAAGCTTGAGTTTGTCAAATTGGCAAGTGGCGGCCTGGTCAGCTTTTGAAAAAGCTGACTGCGGCCTTTGTGGAGAGCCCGCAGCTGGCATTCGCCAGCAAGGCCCGCCCCTTGCCAATTTTTACAGAACAAGTTACACAACAAATATCTTTCTTCATGACTAAGTTTCCATATACTAACTAACTTCTTCACAGTAAGCAACGAGAGTGGAATTAACGGAAAATTAACTTATTTTTGATAAAACAGTAAAAGTGTTTGTTGTTGAGATTTTGGATTTCGCTGGTGTTGAATGAATGAACTTTTGCTTATCACAATATGCATGATCGTTTGCGTTAGATTTTGCGAAATGCTTGGAATTCTTGATACAAGATACTACGAATTGATATTTCTATTAAAACAGTCTTTTTTTATCGCCATAAAGCAAATTATCAATCTTATCAGCAACACTTCTAGCAAACTGAAGCGTTTATATTTTCGTAAGAAATTCCTGGAGTCTTTTGTAAAATATAAAATGTTCTGCAATATGCAAGATATATTTTCAGCAAATAGAAAACACCAAAAGAATATTGGCGAGAATACTTATATTCAAAATTCGTATAAAGCATATCGTTATTGGAATTTTTGTATAAAAACACGCTTATTTAGAGGAAATACTTGCAATATAGCCTCATTGTATGCTCAAAAACAATATTATTTCGTTAAAAGCAATAGTGTCATTGAATCTTTGAGAAAAATATACTCTATGCTAACAAAGAACAAACTTAAATACGCGAATAATAATCATTATATTTCTTTGATTGAAGCGCAAATTGCTGGATGGAGTGTTTGAATGAGTTTTTTTAATGGACGAAAACTAAAGCTAGATATTTTCGTTGCTTTTGCTGCTCTTATAACAATAACAGTCGCCTGTGAAATTTGGTATTCATCGAATGTAACAAAGGATTTGAGGCTTAGCTTTGAGAAAAACTATTATTCGAAATTAGTAACAAAGACAACAATAAATTGGATAGATGAATATTTCAATAAACTCGAAATTATGATAAATATTATAGCGAAAAATTTCAAAAACTATACAATGAAATCGTTCAATAATTATCGAAAGCTTTTTCTTGAAACCCTGAAAGATGTCTCTAATATATCTAGTATATATATGGGGTTCAATGACGGAACGCTATTCCAGGTACGCAGACTTTACGGAATTAAAAATTTTCAAACTAGAAGCAAGGGAGTGTTGCCAGATTATGCAAAGTTCGCAATAAGGACTATTGAACATGACGATAAAATCAAAGAATTGGGCGAGACATGGACATATCTTAATGACGATTTCAACACTATAGCTTCAGAAAAATTGGGAAAGAGCAAATATAACATTACGAAATCTGACTGGTATGTCAAAACTGAGCTGCGAAAGGATAAATATTGGAGTGAAATTTATATCTTTAGTGCCTCGCAAAAACCTGGATTGACGCTTTCAATGCCGCTTGGATATGAACTAGATACAGCAGTTGGAATCATATCGATCGATTTCGAAATAAAGCAATTCAGAAATTTGTTGCGTGAAATAAAAGGAAGCGAAAATTCAAAATCTTATATAATGAATCAGAAAAATGAAATAATTGTCTCATCAGTTGGAATCGAAAAATCTGCATCTGCTAATTCAGAAAGCCAAAAAGTTACACTAGTTTCCGCTATCGGGTCAGAAGATAAGGTTCTAGAAAAAGCTATTTTGGCCGTTTTGAGCAGTGAATCTCAACATGTTTATTTCTCGGTTGATGGCGAAAAATATATCGCATCAATGGAAAAATTAAAAAAAATTCCTTGCAATTTGTTGGTCATAGCTCCTCAGCGTGATTTCACTGGAGATCTGAAAGCCGTTCAAAGGCAAATGATGCTACTATCGAGTTTAGTTTATATAGTCGCCTTTATAGTCGTTTGGCTGCTTTCGAAGAAGATCTCGAAGCCGATAGCGGAACTTTGTCAGTCCGCAATAGCCATTGGGAAAATGGATCTTGATAATTATCATACGCCTCCAAAATCAAACATTTTCGAGATAAAAGAGCTGTCAAATGCAATGAACTCCATGAAGCTCAGCGTTTCGACGTTTTCTAAATATGCTCCAAAGGATCTCGTTATAAAGCTTTTAAAAAGCGGAGTAACTCCTGTCTTAGGCGGAAAAACTGCAAATGTCACTATGTTATTCTCCGACATCGAACAATTCTCTGGAGTTTCTGAGAGATTGCCTGCGGAGTATCTCATGCTGCATTTGTCGGAATATTTCGACGAATTGACCAGAGAAATCATGAAGAATAACGGGGTCATTGACAAATATATAGGCGATTCGATTATGGCAATTTGGGGGGCTCCAAATCCTGATGAAAATCAGGTTGTAAACGCATGTTATGCGGCTTTGAAATGCCAAAAACTATTGCGTGAATTGGAGAAAAAGTGGAGGCATTTGAGGAAGCCATTTTTGCCGACAAGGATAGGGCTTCACACTGGAATTGCAATCGTCGGTAACATAGGCTCGAGAGACAGAATGAATTTCACTGCCATGGGTGATACGGTTGATATTGCTTCGCGCCTTGAGGGCGTTAATAAATATTATGGAACGAAAATTTTGGCGTCAGAGAATATTGAAAACGCTGCAAAAAATAAGATTTTGTTCAGAGTCATAGACAAGATCGCAGTCAAAGGGAAAACTGTTGGTTTAACGATTTATGAGCCGATATACGCAATGAACAAGCCGGACGATAAGACATATTACAAAAAAATAGAGCTTTGCGAGAAATCACAAGATGCATTCGAATTATATCAAAACGAACGCTTTTCTGAGGCATTTTCACACTATTCGAAACTCCTAGAATCGTTTCCAGATATAGCAAGCTCTATCAAACCAATCATGAAAAGATGCAAAAAATTTGCCGAATTTCCCACAAAAAATTGGGACGGAACATTTCATTTGATGGATAAGTAGAATGGAAATTTTGGCTTTACTCAATAAAAAAACTTTCTGATATTTTTCTATAAAGGAACGTAAAACTAATAATTCTACTAACAATAGTGAATTATTGAAATGTATTTTTAAATATTCGCTAAATTTTCTTTATAGGCGTAAAGTTTATGTGTTTAATTATTTGTACGCAAAAATTCCATTTCCAATATATTGCGCACTAATTGAATTGTAACGTTAATTACTCAAAAGATACAACGCGCAAATAATGCTATTTTTAGACATATTCTAGAGTCAAATCGAACGTATAGCTAAGCTGCATCTAATTTTCATTAATATAAAGTGAGGTTGATACAAAATATAAATTCCTAGAGTTTTTTCAACTGGAATATATTTAAATATTTTACAAAAGTGTGAAGTATGTGCGAATTTTATTCTGTATAGCACAACATAAATTCACGCATGCTCCAAATATAATAATATACAGCAAAAAAATTAGTGCAAAAAGCGTGCTGGGATTGGCAACCGGTTGCTGATAGCTGTAGAATATAGAAAGATATTTGAATATATTTGAGATAGAAGTTTGTATATATGTAAGTATTGCAAGAGTGATAGCTTAAGAAAGAAATGTATAAGGAACGGTGTACAGAAATGGAAGGGCAAGGATTGCAACCGTTGGCAAAGAGAGTATCATTCCCTGACTATAGCTTTAAGGAAACGTATTTTAGAGAATAGCTAGGACTTAGGAGGAATATTTAATAAATTTTTCAGATAGCCGGCGATAGTTAAGCGGATAAAATGACCTGGAACTGATCTTGAACTGATGCTTAAACAAGAAAAGAAAAAGTTGAAAAATGTTGAAATCTTAGAGATGAATGAGCTTTATACTTATGTTCAAAAGAGAATAGTGTTTAGAATATGGACTGCTGGTGGCCGGAACCTGCGCTGTTTTAGTGCATTTGATAATAGTTCCAGGAGATGGAAATTCATTGAAAAGACTGCTGAACAAGAGGTCTCATATGAATATAAAAACCATATGTATTGACGCACTCAGTTATTGGAAAATAATTCCTAAGTTTATACAGCATATAATTACAAAGTCTTGGACATGTTTAGTAGAGTCTTACAACTTAGTGCTAAGATATTTTTTTGTAAAAAGAATGCTGAAGTTTCTCGTTAAATTGCTTGTTGATAAGCTTAATTATTGTGGTGATCGTAAATAATTGCCAATCCCTGCATACTTGCTTTATATAAAAATAGCGTATTTTCTATTCCACCTAAGAGATGCGAAAATCACAAATTTCAATAAAATTTATTCAAACTAACTCCAAACTCAAAGATCTCAAAAATAAGTTCCCGAGAGGAGTAGTGAGACGATGTTAAAAAGTGCTGGGAATATAAATTTCTTGCAATTGATTTTATGTATACTTACTTGTTATTAAGAATCCATATTTTCACAGGAAATTCACAGCTCTGTTAACACATTCATTAATGTTATTATAGTAAAGGACTCCCTCCCTCTTGTGAGCTAGCTACCTCCTTCCATCTATGCTTTAAGCATAAGCTTATGCATATCACATTTGCATTAACAGTCCGTTAATTTTTACTGCTCTCATAAAGATATTTATTTGTCAATAATCATATAAGCTCAATAGATTTACGAAATAGTTACGATAATTTTTGCAAAATATTCTGCTCATATTTACGCTTCATAAGAGAGAAGTATTTATCTGACTACATCAAAAATTGAATAATTAGTCTTGGAGTGTAGATTCTTTTTTTTTGCTTGCAAACTGGTCATGGTTTTGGTAAACGCATTATATTAATTTTTTACATACTTTCTTATTATAGTATCACTAATATTAACCTTTTTTTATATCAGGATATTCTTTAGCTATCATATATATATGATTAACAACAATTTCTATATTGTAAAAAAACATATTTTATTAATTATGTTTTTAGGCTTATTCTATATGGTTTTGTAAACACATTTTCTCTGTATTTAGGAATCAATACAAAATGACACATAATCCTAAAAACATGATGAGTATTTCTTTGAGTACCAAAGTTATTGATAGCGACATTTATCTCGTTGCTCTCGATTATAACAGCTCACTATCACTACACCAAGCGACTACATTTTTTGCTCAAATCTGATAAATTTTACATAAAACCGTAATTAGTGGGGGCAATCCCTTATTTTCCAGCACTAGTAATTTGCATTTATTTAGCAGTCATTTCAATAAATCCCCATCTCTTCCACCTATCTCAAGTGCACTAAAACAGAGCCGGTTCATGTCAACAGCAGCCCATATTTTTATCCTGTTTTCTTTTCTCACTCAAGCCTCATTTCAAGAACATTGCTATTCTCCGAAATACAATCCCTTCAATATATAGTGTCAGAAACAATACTTCATTTTACACTTATCTGCCAAACTTTGACTACGCTTGCACGCCTCCATACGCCTTCAAACATTTTACTGTATTCTATATCTATCAGTAACCTGTTGAAAATTCACAGGTTTGTTAACACTTTCTTAATGTTTTTGTGGTAAAGGACTCCATCCTCGGAGAATGTCTAACTCCTTCCCTTTGTGCTTTAAGCATAAGCTTATACATATCATATTTGCATTAATATTCCGTTAAATTTCACCACACTCACAAAAATATTTATTTGTCAAGGCTCTTAAAAACATTTATCTGTCAAGATCTATTCATCTTCACCCAATCCACTTAGGTTTGCTCCAAGGAAACTTTCTCATAGCTTCTTTGTGTATTTCATGATCGTAATTTTCGAAATTGCAGCGATTTGCAAATTTTTTCTTCATAAATGAACTAAATGGTTAGCTCAAAAAATTCTTCTAAATAGTCAATAATGCAGCAAGTAGCGCAATTTAAATATGGAGCGGATTCATCAATAAATTTTATAATTAGGGTTGTTGACTGAGTTTCCAAATATTGCTATACTTCAAAAAAATGCGCTCTTAGCTCAGTTGGATAGAGCAACAGCCTTCTAAGCTGTGGGTCGGGAGTTCGAATCTTCCAGGGCGCACCATCTTTGTCGTTGAAGGGAGAGTGTATGAGCGTTGCGAAAAGCGTCGTATTGACTGGTTTTGCCGTTTTTTCCATGATATTTGGTTCGAGTAATATCGTTTTTCCGTTGATAGTTGGAAAAGATCACATGTCGAATTTTTTGCCGGCCATTTTGGGCTGGTTCTTGGCAACAGTTGCTATTCCTATGGCTGGGTATTTCGCATCGATGTTATTTGAAGCCGATAATAAAAAATTTCTTTCTCCTGTTGGAAAATACTGCTCAGCGCTCTTCATGCTTTTAGTCATGTTGATGACTGGGCCGTTTGGGGCGATCGCTAGAGGCGTCAATGTGTCATTTGGCGGTTTTCATATTTTGCTTCCGGATCTGCCGGCAATGTCATTCAACTTCGTCTATTGCTTGATTGTCGTCTTGATCGCTTGGCGACCTGGAAAAGTCGTCCAGATAATAAATTGCGTTTTCACGCCATTGAAATTTGGTGGTGTTGCTATAGTTGTTGGTTGCGCAATGTTTTTTCTTAAAGGATCGTTTTTCGACATAGAAAAGAGCGCGTTGTCAGGCTTTGAGTCATTTTTTGACAGTTTCAAAGTCGGGTACCAGACGATGGATTTGTTATCTGCATTTTTGATGGCTTCTGCCGTTTTTACATACGTCAAAAACGCGCTGCCAAAGGAAAAACGTGAAAATAAGAAATATATGATAAAAATCGGCGCGTTGGTTTGCAGCGTCGGCGGCCTGATTTTGAGCATCGTCTATGCTGGCTTGATCATCGTTGGCGCTCAATATGCGCCATCGCTAACCGAAACTCCAAATGAAGCTTTGTTCACGAAAATTGCCGAAATAGCGATTGGGGGCGCATATTCTCCGTGGATCGTAGCAGTCATTATGGCCGCATGCTGCTTAGCGACGAACATCATTTTGACCTGCGTGTTCACTGATTACGTCCAAAATGACATATTAAAAGGCCGCTATAATCGAAACGTCATACTGCTGCTAGTTGCCGTTGTGACGTTTGTCATGTCAAGCCTAGGATTCACACAGCTTTGCAAATTTTTGGGAACTATTCTCGAACCACTGTACCCTGTGATTATCGTCTTTGTCGTTTGCAGAATCTTCTACTACTTTATGAGAGAAAGAAGAAAAGCCTAAACACCGATCAGGCTTCGTAGTCGCAAAAATCACTCTAAACAAACACTCACGAGATGAGGCGATAAAACCTGCCTCTTGGACTGAAAAGTAAACAAAAGAAGAGTTTGACGAGCTGGGTGTTTTGTTGTAGAATATTTATGGAGGGGGAGAAATCACAAAAAATAAAAGAAAGGAATTGAGCGATGGAAAGCATTCGTAAACATATATTAAAGATAGAGTCGGAAACAGGTGATAGTGTGTTTTTGGAAAACGCAACCCAGGAACTTGAGTTAGTTGATAGCTCTAAGTTAAGAAGGAATCTGGACTTTAATATGATTATAGATAAAAATAGAAAGAATAAATATAAAACTATAATAGAAGCAGCAGATATACCAAATAATATTATGAGAGTTGGTGAGGTGTTTACTATCTATTCGATAACAAAAGTGCGTCAGAAAGAAAAACCTCAGGAAATGACAAACGATTACCCAGAGGTTTGTCCTGTATTCAAGATGATATTAACTGGCTATAAATACAAAGCCTCAACTAATAATAACCACTCCTTGCACCTAGAATTCGAGGAACCATAGCGTTTGCCGATGTATATTGTAAATATTTATATTAGCTAAGACGTTGTATTGTTCTGTTTTTACTCAATATATAATTGCAAATCTCTGCATTATCAATGTTCAAAATTCTACTAATGATTGTAAAGGAAAAATGGATATGGCTAGGCTGACGTTATAACTGTGACTACGGCGATTAATAAACTTATTGTTTGAAAAAAGAGTAAAAAACTTTAATCGTTGACGCAGATAACATATTATCTGGAATTCGAAGCATAGTGTTTTGCGTCACTTCGAAGACTTATGCTTTGTATAAAAGCATATATTTATTAGTTAAACAACGAGAACACGTAATTTATCTTGTTAGCAAAACTCCAATCATATTTAGAATATTTTGCATATCTTTTGCTCAAACTTGCTTATTCATTTTTGCGCAGAAACGAAAGTACTAATTTATAACAGCTTGCATTGTTAATTTCAGTGATTTGTGAAATTATTGCTTTACTTCTTGGTTAGAGTATAGTATCTTTATAGAGATGTTATTTTAAGAGGCAAGAGTTATGTTAAATTTTAAGAAAATTTGTTTAATTGCGTTGTGCTGTGGGTGTGTTGTTGGTCCGCAATTCCAGGCGGCAAATGCCAGTCAGTGGGTTTTTAATGCCAGTCTGGGGAATTTTTCTAACATAGATTGTGCTTTCTAAGGCTAAAGAATTTGCCGCATATTCTGGGGTGCCGCAAGCTGAAATACAGCAGATAAAGAAAGTAACTAAGTGGGAACGTAGTCTCTAAATCATGGACTGAAGGAGCAAATTCTAATGTTTTTGTGTGGAGATAAAGTTATAAAAGTCGCAGACGAAGGAAGAGTTAGATAAATGGGATGCTTTTAACATTTTGAAAGACTTTATAATCAACACATAATGTAACACTGAATCTTTCAAAGATTTCATAGAATAATTGCCCAAAAATATTTCGAGCAATTATTTTTTTCAGTGAAAACAAATTTTCATTTTTTTGTCTTATAGATATGGCCTTAAACAGGACAGTACATCGTTACTAAGAAGAGAAAGAATTATCTAGATAGTTTCTACATTGCCAGCTCTGGTAAAAAACTTCATTTGTTTCAGAATTGCATCAGCGGCTGGACTACAAAATGCATACAAGTACCCCCATATAAAGGCCTCGTGCAAATCTATCACCATCGCCACCAATAAGCGTATCAAAAAGCGAGTGGAGTTTTTCTAGTTCGAACCAATATCCACTCTCATAAATCCTCTTGTACGTAGAAGAAATCACCTTACAATGTTTGCCATCCTCCAAATCGTTTTGAATTTGCTCGCCAAAACAACTCGTAAGGTGCGACAGATCGCCTTTTAGAGCGGACAAGGACAGCGCACCCAAACGAGATAAAACGTCCTCTGCAGCAGATGGACCATGCTCCTTCTGAAAGCGGAGCAAAAAATAGTCAAGAGAACGTCGAAAATCCTGCCATTCTGTGTTAGAAAGCCGCAGGATACGTTGAGTATTATATAATAAATTACGATTTCTATACTCGTCCCTATCTGTAATATTAAGCAAAGTTTGTAACGGTTTAGCATGCTTAAACCATTCAGCAAATTCATCCACATTAATTGCTTCTTCAGAAACCAGAAGAGTTGTGTTCTCGTCGTTGCCATAAGTTGGATATTCCATCACAATATCACCAGTTAGAAGCGACTTTGGAGTCGCCAGTTTAATACGCGCTCCTTGTGTTGCCTGAACTACAGCGCAATTTAACAATAATGACACGCCAACAGCCGAGGTTAACAAAACATTCTTTAAAATTTTTTTTCATATTCAGAACTCCTCCTAAAATAATGCATTACCATCCAAATAATGCATTACCATCCCCCGCCAATTATAGAATAACATAAACTTTCAAATAAAGTCAATATTTCTATTGCATATAGGCTGTAAATGTTAAGCGTTTTAGCTAAATATCTTTAAATAAAGCATAAATGATATGAGTTAGGTAATCCACTATATGGGCGGACCTTTACCATAAAATCATTACTGTGAATTTATTGTAAAACTTGGCAAGCGGCGGCCTTGCTGGCGAATGCCAGCTGCGGGCTTCGCAGAGCCGCTGTCAGCTTTTTAAAAAGCTGACCAGGCCGCCGTTTGCCAATTTGTCAAACTCAAGCAAAGCTTGAGTTTGACTCTCGTTATTATAATGGAGCTAAGCCTGTTACTTGCTGTCGTGATGAATAGTTGATATACCACTGGAACAACGAGATAATATAGCTATCTATAATGATAAAATTATGGATAAATATGACTGAACCTTTTCTGATTTTCTTCTTGAGTTAAACTCTGTAGATTGCGGCAGAGTGCTTTATCAATTGACGTTTTCAAGCACAATTATCAGGAAAGCAGGTGCGTGCCTTCCTGATTGTGTAGTAAAAAGTTAGACGTTTTTCATAGTCAACTTTATTCTTCCTTTATCGTCGATATCCAAAACCTTGACTTTCACAGTTTGTCCGACTTTCAAGACGTCTGAAACTGAGTTTATTCTGCTTGTCGAGATGTTGCTTATATGGACGAGGCCTTCCCTATTTCCTATCGAGACAAATGCGCCAAAGTCAGTTATTTTGACGACTGAGCCTGAGAAAGCATCACCGATATTAGGCAAGCAGCAGATGCCTTTTATCGCGTTCACAGCTTGCTCCATCAGTTCTTTGTTGGCCGAGAAAATCGAAACATTGCCGTTATCATCTATGTCAATTTTCGCTTTCGTGTTCTCGCAGATCTCCTTGATATTCTTTCCGCCCGGGCCTATTAAGTCGCGTATTTTATCTTTAGCAATCGATATAATCTCGATTCTCGGAGCATTCTCATTGATATCGCCTCGAGCTGTTGCAATTGTTTTGTTCATGATATCCAAAATATGCAGTCTACCAGTTTTAGCTTGCTCGAGAGCGGTTTCGATAATGTCACGATTGATGCTAGTTATCTTAATATCCATCTGGAGAGCGGTTATTCCGCGCTCAGTTCCGGTGACCTTGAAATCCATGTCGCCCAGGTGATCTTCGTCGCCCATGATGTCGGAAAGGACAAGGCAATCGTTTCCCTCCTTGATCAATCCCATAGCGATTCCAGCGACAGCAGATTTTAGCGGAATGCCAGCAGCCATCATGGCCAAAGATGATCCGCAGACAGTAGCCATTGATGAAGATCCATTGGATTCCAAAACGTCAGAGACGAGCCTAACTGTGTATTGGAAGTCTTTTTGTTCTGGCAAAACGGCCTTCAGAGCTCGTCTAGCCAATTTGCCATGGCCAATTTCCCTTCTGCCAGGAGCGCCAAGTCTTCCAGTTTCGCCAACAGAAAATGGAGGAAAATTATAGTGCAGCAAGAATCTCTCGCGGCGTTCACCGACAATATCGTCAACAATCTGCTCATCGAATCCGGATCCAAGAGTAGCCACGACAAGCGCTTGAGTTTCCCCACGAGTGAACAGAGCGCTCCCATGAACTGTTGGCAAAACGTCAATATCACATGTAATATTGCGAATCTGAGGCAAGGCCCTGCCGTCAATCCTCTTCTTCGTGGTAACAAGCGTAGTCCTCATGATTTTCGCAACCAACTCTTCAAACAGCGTCTCGAGAATAACGGCATCTTGCTCAGCGTCAAGCTCTGCGCACACATCGTGTTTCGCCAAATCCAGAGCGCTTTTCCGCTCCAATTTTTCTGAAATATTGAGAGCCGCCTTTATTTTATCCGTTGCTAATTTTTCAATTTTTTTGAAAACATCTGCGTATTTTTCACTAAAAGAAACAACTTCTATTTTCGGCTTGTTCACATTTTTCTTGAACTCTTCAATCATTTCTAAAACAGGTTGAAATGACTTGAATCCAAACATCACAGCTTCTAGCATAACTTCCTCAGAGAGCTCGTTCGCCTCTGATTCCACCATCAAAATCCCATCCTTAGTTCCGGCGACAGTCAGTTTTAAATCGCTGTTTTGCAGCTCGGTGTCGTTCATGACAAAGCCAGATTTTTTTGTATAGCCAACGGAGCATCCGGCAATCGGCCCGAGAAACGGAACGCCTGATATGCTAAGAGCGGCAGACGCACCAATCATAGCCGCTATTTCCGGCAAACATTTAGTGTCATAACTCAAAACAGAGCAGATAACCTGGACTTCATTCAAAAACCCATCAGGAAACAATGGACGAATCGGACGGTCAATCAGGCGAGAGATCAAAACTTCACGCTCTGAAGGCTTTCCTTCCCTTTTGACAAAGCCCCCGGGAATGCGCCCAGCAGCGTATAACTTCTCTTGATAATTGACGGTCAGCGGGAAAAAGCTAGCATCGGAGGCGATTTCCTTTTCGAAAACGACCGTGCACAAAACCACTGTCTCGCCGTATTTGACGAGAACCGAGCCGTCGGCCTGCCGCGCCATCTTCCCAGTTTCTATTGTTAAATCCTTCCCGCCCCACTTCATCTTCTCAGATATAATCGAAAACACTAATAAAATCCTTTCTAAAATTTATTTTAATTCTTAAAAAACAACAAAGCATACTTTTATTATAAAGGTATTTTCGAGAAATGATACTGCGCATTTCACTCCGATCTTTCTAAGAGAGCGAAAAATTATCCTGCGATGTAAAAATTGAGTCTGTGATGTGAATTTTATAACAAAAAACGAAAAATTGTTGCAAGTTAACTATTAGCGCGAAAGTAGTTGGAGGTAAAAAGCAATGCAAATACTACGAAGCCGCACAAAGTGTGACATTTGTATCGAAATCACTATAAATGGTCTTGCTGGAATAAGCAATTGATATTTCATTAAAGAGAAAATACGCATAATTTCGGTAATGAATATTGTGTAAGCGAATCAGTAGTGACGGAAAAAGCCCATTAATAGTTGAAAATATATTGATGTTATTGAATGAAAGTTTTCTTCGCGATTTATTTTAAGATGAAGCTGGTTATGCCACGTCGAGAGAGATTGCAAGAATTAGCGAATAAATTTGCAACATTGAAGAAATGGATTCTTTGCGATAAGTTAATACTTCTAAGTTGAAAATTACCCCAGCAAAATCTATAATATCAGAAAATAAGTAAAAATAACATCGCAAACATTTTTTTCAAATTATTTTGTAAATATTTAAAACACCAAATAAATATAATGGATAATTTATTTCGTCAATTCCATATATCAAAAGTGTAAAAATAGCCAAACTTTCAGCTTGTTTCCTTTTTTGCAATGCTAATATCCAGTTCTTGCAAGATTAGGTTTGGCAAATACCAGGTTTATTATTCCATACCAAAATAGAATATTTATGTGCAATTTTTTAGTAAAATACTTCACTTTATAGAATAGGAAAATGTTGCAATATATTATAAGAAATAATTTTATTTTACTAAGAAAAGTATTTATTCGTAAGAGAATATGGAAACAGCGAAGAAATATTTTACTTGTGCAGCAAAGAAAGGATCGTCAGATGAGCAGTGGCTCAAAGTAGCAATTTTAGCATTACACTATTCTGGAATTTCTAATTAAAGGCAAAGGCGAAACGCGATTTTGTTTTTCTAAATTATATAATGCTGAGTCTCTTGCAAGCGCTTTGATTTTTCCTTTACCTATCGAAATTATACACGCAGCTGTCGAGCATTCTATTGATCAAAATGTTTAGTCAAGAATTTGCTTGCACCGCGCTTGAATTATTAAATATTGCAAAGATTATTGTTAATTCTGAACTTTCGCGTAGTAATTCTGTGCGCTATCAAATTGATATAATCATTGGAAGAGCTATTATTTAATGTGTTCGTTTGATCAGGAGATTGCTACGTCACAACCGAATATGACAACTGATTTTTTCAATATTCTTAAAACTCATAAATTTGAATTAAACGCTCAAGTTATCACTCATTGTGATTACATAGAAAAATTTGCAGCTGCGAAAGACAACAATGAGCGAAAAGTCGCTTTTCAGCTGTTAAATGAGTTGTACAACTTATTGTCTCAGGGGAATAATCGCCAAGATTTTCTTGAGTCCATACGCTGCCTTATAACATTTTCTTCATGACTTATCGCATCAGATAAAAATATTAACTTTGCAATCTTGCTTCCTAATATTTAGAAGAAGAGATTAAAAATGCACAGCAACGCGCATAATTGTTTCCAAAAGATTGCATATAGTACGAGCAAAGTATCAATTCGACAACCTTCAAATAAAGTTGGCAACTCTATAGAAATAATAAAAACAAAATAACTCCTATCACAGAAACAGAACTAAATAAGATTCACGCGCTTTTAAGAAAATAATTTTAGAAAACGCTGCATTAACAACATTACTTTATTTAAATTTAAGTATTTTGGAGAAGATTTTCACGAATAGAAAAATATTGTTATGTCTGTTGATTTGTTTAGTTGGCGCTTATCAGTGTTTCGCAACTGACAATTGGCTGCAACAATCAAGCGACTTTGGCACACAACACATTGAGGAAATTTGTGTTGGCTTTAAATCCGCTTGTGTATTACTTAAAAAAATCGAAGTAAGTATATTTTCTGTATATTCTATTTGCTTCACTAATGCTTTTCCCTAAGCAATCATTCTTAACATATAATCCGCCGTTCAGCAATGCAGCCCGCCATAAGAGTGCAGCCGAAGAT
>BNWD01000019.1 GCA_025998575.1 Alphaproteobacteria bacterium
TTATAAAAGAGTTTAAATTGCTTAAAATATTATATTTGCCAACAGATTTAGCAAAAAATTTCAATAAATACTATTATATTAAAGAATCCCAAATGGAAAAAGTTTGGCAAAGAACCAGATTTTGACACTTATTTTATGACGGAGCCGCATTTCTTACAGTTTTGCCGCTCCAATTTCTTTATTTAATATGATTGCGTTTTGTGCGATAGTTATTAACAATATCTTGAGTTGGAGTTGCGTTTATGTTTTCTAATTTATCTCAAAAATTAATAAAGATATTTTCTGGATTGAAGAGCAAAGGCATTCTGACTCAGGACGTCACCGATTCGACTATAAGAGAGCTTCGCGTATCGCTTTTGGAAGCCGATGTTGCGTTAAGCGTTGTTCGAGAATTCACGAACAATTTGAAAGAGAAATTGGCAGGCGAGAAGGTAATCAAGAGCATAACTCCGGAACAGACGATAATAAAGATTGTTTATGACGAGCTTGTGGCCATGCTTGGATCCAGCGATTCTGAACCTAGAAAAGCAAATTGCATATTAATGGCTGGGCTTCAAGGATCTGGAAAGACTACAACTTCCGCCAAGCTCGCCAAGTTGTTTAAGGAGAAATTCAAGAGAAATGTTTTGCTAGTCTCAGTTGACACGTATCGCCCGGCAGCTATTGAGCAGTTGAGAAAGCTGGCTGCTAATAATGGATTGGCGTTTTTTGACGATATATCTGACTCCGACACTCCGCTTTTAATTGCAAGGAAAGCAGTCGCGAAAATGCATAAATATGATATGACAATTTTTGATACTGCCGGTCGGCTATATATTGACGAAGCCATGATGGCCGAGATAAAAAAACTGAAAAGCCTAACGAAACCAGACGAAATTTTCCTTATTATAGACAGCATGATGGGGCAAGACGCACTCAATACCGCCAAAACGTTTCATGAAAATCTGCAAATCACTGGCCTTATTTTGACAAGGATTGATGGCGATTCTCGGGGCGGGGCAGCGTTGTCAGCTAAATATATAACGAACTGCCAGGTGAAGTATATTTGCAATGGAGAGAAGATAAGCGATATTGAGATCTTTCATCCGGAGAGAATCGCATCACGAATTCTTGACAAAGGCGATGTTCTTAGCCTTATTGAAAAGGCGATGGATGAGAATCTTGCGGACGAGATGCAAGATGTTCCTACAGGCAAAAATTTCGACCTAAACAGCATGGATAAATACCTAAAACAACTCGAAAAACTTGGAGGAATTGGCGGGTTCTTGAAGTTCATTCCAGGCATTGGAAAAATAAAAGAGCAGCTGAAGGAAGCGAATATGGATAGTAAAGTGATAGCAAGGCAGCGAGCGATCATAAGTTCGATGACGAAACGCGAGAGAGCAGACTTTAAGGTTTTAAATGGCTCAAGACGAAAACGAATCGCTGCAGGCTGCGGCCAACCAGTCTCCGAAATCAACAAACTCATCAAACAATTCGAAACAATGAAACAAATGATGGCAAAGTTTAAGCAGCTGTAACCTGTATTCAATTAAAGTAATTAATGAGAATGATTTTTCAACGCGACGCACTGGAGCGTTTTTGAGATAAACTCCAGTTGCCGTTTTGTTTCATTTTCTTTGTTTTGCGATTTCATTTGCGTATTCATCCCAGCTCTCTATTGTTTTGCTTCCAAGAAGAAAAGGCATGTTGAGTTTCCAAAATTCCATTGTAAAGTATTCTCCATACAAAACATCCAAATAATCGGAAATTTCGGACGTTTCTTCTTCGAAGGACTTGTCAGATTTGGCTAGAATGTTAAAAAACATTACCAATTGCTCCTTTGATAACAAAGGCGCCTCTTCTAATTCGTAACATATTTCGCTAGGTAAAATTTTTTCACCTAATAGTTCATTAATTATTGGATTACACTTAATCTCATCAGTAGTTTGATATAAATTTAAGGACGTGTCAGACTCTGCGAGAAAATCAAAAAGTATTTCCGATTGCGCTTTTATCGGCAATAGCGCATTTTTTGAGCAGTCAGTCAAATTTTTTTTGTCTAACTGTGAACTACTTAGTGTACTGTGTTTAAATTTATCATTTGCTTGAGCTGCAGTTATTGCCAAAACAACCATTATTACTGTCAATATATTTTCTAATGTTTTCATTTTATTCCCTCCTAAAGACTTTCTATCGAAGCATACGAGTCTCATACTCTTCAATGCTCATAACTTCATCTGAATCGCTATACTCCTCGCTTTCATCTTCGTATTCATCAAGTGCATTTTTGTTTCTTGCGTAAAACTCCAGCGCAAACTCACGGCATGACAAAAGATAAAGATATTTTGAAATTCTGCTAAGCACTATAGGGCCACTGAGGATACAATCAGAGCTGATCTTGCGAATCTCTTCCACTTCATTATCGGGAATCCATATCTCAGAAATATTCTTTTTTTCTAGCGACAAAAACTTAGCTTCTATCAAATATTGAATATAATTGCAAACGCGTATTATTTTCTTATGTTCAGGCGGCAATTCATACGCAAAGCTAAAATTCCCAAATATCACTGTGAACGCCAATACACTTCTTATCAATACTTTCATTTTTACCCCTCCTATTTAATGTTCATCCAGTTACATTGCGATAGCTAGCTATAATTATGTCTGCCAGCAATTGCGAATCTGAAAAATGAATCTTTGTTTGTTCTGCAAAACCAACATATTTTTAGAGGCAGAAAATGCTTAAATCGCAAATATTGAGCAAAATTGTTTCCAGCGCTATTTATCTTAATTCTAGATTGAGGCCGCCACTCGTATGCAAAGCTAATATTTGCAAACAAAACAATGCCAATTGCCGCCAAGATATTTTTTAATAATACCAACATTTTGACCTCCATATTCATAACGCATACTACCCCTATATTTATAGTATACAAAATATATTTTTAAAGTGCAAGTATCTTTTGGCGGAGAGAGGGGGATTCGAACCCCCGATACGCGATTAACGTATACTCGCTTTCCAGGCGGGCGCCTTCAGCCACTCGGCCATCTCTCCAACCATTCCATTTTAACAGCAAAAAGCAATAGCCGCAACGCATTTTGAGAATGAACCTACAAACGCTGCTACGGCTTTTATTACTCTATACAAATTTGCAGTATTTTTTGATGATACGTTACTAGCCATAAAAAATAGCAATTGTGAAGTCTCTTACATTAATAAATTAAAGTCCATCGGCAATATAAAACGCACGCTCCAAATATTTAATTGGAAATACTATTAAGTATAGTAAGGCGGGACGAGATGGATAGTGTTAATTTATAACATAAATTAACGGTATGTTGGCTTGATACAGATTTTCTAAGTGTCAAAATTGTTATAAATTGCATTTTTTCACGCCTGAAATATGGCATTTACCAAGCTGAGAAAGCGCTATATTAAAGTGGAGTTCTGAAATTTATGGCGAAATCATTATATTTAAATTTTCGTTCACTTAATATTGAAACAACTTTAATAATTTATCACCTAACGTTTATTTAATTGTAACTCACTTGATAGTTATTGATTTTTCTTAATTTAAAGAGTAAAATTTATCGAAATATGACAATATTTAAAGCTGATTATTGTAAGTAACGCTATTAAAATATACTATGTACAAAACGTTTGCTTTTATTTTCAATTTCAGGTTATACTAAAACATAGAGATTAATTGTTGGTGCTGAGGTCGGATGTTGAAATTTTTCTGTGATGTTGCAAGAAATTTGCTATTTATCCTTGCGCTTGTCTTCTCTATTGATGTTAGTCATTCTCAGAATGTCGGAGAGTCTTCCGAGATTACCGATGAAAAGATTGAGCAAGTTTGTTCTGAAATGGACAAGCTCATTCCTGAAACCATGCAAAAGCTTGGTATTCCTGGGGCTGCGTATGTAGTTGCAAGGAAGAACAAGATCGCGCATGTTGCTACGTTTGGTTTAACAGCGATTGATAAGGAAAAAGCCGAGCCAGTTTCTCCTGAAACATTGTTTCCTTTGTCTTCTCTTTCGAAAAATGTTACGGCAACACTAGTTGGTGCGCTTGTTGATGCTGGAAAGATAAAATTGGATGATAAGGTTCGGAAATATTTGCCGTGTTTTTTCCTTGGAACGGAGGAATTGTCTGCTGAAATCACGATAAAAGACTTGATTTCTCATCGTTCTGGATTTAAGCATTTTGCTTCTGAATCGCTTTTTGTCGCCAATTATGATAACGACACGATCCTAAATGCGCTTAAAATATTAAAACCAAAGCCTGAAAAATTCAGAAAATCATATGGATATCAAAACGTGATATATGGTCTTGTTGGATTTGTTTTGGAGGCTGCCACTGGCGAGAAATATGAAGATTTAGTCAAAAAATATATTTTCGACAAGATGAAAATGGAGAATTCCAGCGTTATTCCGCTGATGTGCGAGGAGAGTTTTTGGCAATTTACTAAATATAAATTTGCTGAGTTGCGCGATAATATAAATAGTCGTGGTTTTTTCGCGGCTATCAAGATTTTTGCAAGTGAGCTGCTTAATCACAAGTCGAAGAGAGTTGTGACTACTCATTCGAGATATAATGGCGTTATTTACGAATTGGAAAAAAGCTATTTTTATCAGAAATTTGCAGCAACTGCTGGCGTTTCGTTTTCTGCCATAGACATGGCAAAATTCCTCATTATGATAGCTAACAAAGGGACATTTGAAGGCCGGCAGATAGTTTCAAAGGAGGTTTTCGAGGAATTAGAAACAGAGAAAGTCGAAATATCGAGAATGAAAGACACAGATCACACATTTCCTATTGAGCGAATTGAGAGGAAGGACGCTCATTATTGCAGCGGTATATTTCGCGCGCACTATTCAGACAAAGGCACAAACGCGCACCAAATCTTCTTTCACACGGCCGGCATAGCAGGCGCCAGCGCTTTTTTATGTTATTCAAGACCTGACGACATATATGTATCCGTTATTTGCAATTTCGGAGGTAGCGCACATTCATCATTCTCCGAATACACTTGCTTCGATATTTTAGATCGATGTTTTGGATTTGTTAAATTCGATTGGGCGCAAAAAGACCTTGATAATCGAGCATATGTTGAACACAAAAAATCGCAAATTAAGAATCATTTAAGCCGAAATATAGCCCCAATGGATAGCATTGATAAATACGTTGGAACTTACTCAAACGATATATATAAAGAAATCAAGATATTCAAAAAAGGGGATAAATTGATGCTGAGCAACGGAATCAGAACAATACAATTGAAACACCTAAATAGAGACATATTCGAATTCCCCGAAAAAGATCTTATATACGCGTACTGCGACACTGATGACTACGCTATTTTTATCAAAGACGACATCGGAAACATAACATCACTAGACCTTCTCTGCTTCCACGAAAACAACTCTAGGTTTGAAAAAGTTGAGTAATATTATCTATTTCGCGAAATAATGCGATTTTTAAACTTTATATTTTTTTTTGATACAGAAAACCAATACCCTATAATTCAATGTGTATTTAAAAGAATGTTAAAACTTGAAAACAAACATGTAATTTAAAGATATTGCGAGAGAAAAAATGCATAAGAGCATATATTCTGTTTAAATAGTACGCTTTATTTGTTCAGTTTTTTACAATAAAATAAAGTTCTTTTCTCCGAATTTTATCACATACTATGTTGTCAATTTTTAATACAAGTTTATAAACATAATAATTTTTCACAATGTATATTCCATTTTTTAAAAGCATATAGATGAATTTTTTCTTTATGCAAATGTTCGATGAGTTTCGAATACATTTTTCCAATGAACAGGTTTTCTAGTAAAAATTTGTATATAATTAAATGTGATTGTATTTCTTTGCTTTTATGCATAGTTTTTCATATTTGCACTTATTATTTTTGCTAAAGCATAAAATGTGCTATCGTTTTTGTTTATTAGTTTAAAAGTAAAGAAACTCACTAATTTCGTAACAATATGTAATTAAGCATGTTTCGAGCCTTCTTACAGCAACGTCTTTGTGCATTCATTGTATGCAATGAACCATATCTATGATAGCAATAGTAATTGAGTCAATAAAACGTCTTAAATTATGTTTGCAGAACAAAGATTAGAAAATTTCTTCCTGGAAAACATAATGATTTTCTTTTACTTTAAAATCATCAAAACTTTTAGAAAAGACAGCTATTACTCCATTTTTTAAATCGTGTTGTATATATTTTATTACATGGCACAATATTCAATAACTATTATTATAATTGCTTCACGATTAAAATGTTTAATGATAATGATATTATGCGTCGAATGGCTTTATTTCCTATAGTTTCACATTGATTGTAATAACATTTTTTATAATTGTGAACAAAATACTTACTGCAACAAGGACTAACAAACGCACTGCTGCACAGGCTAAAAAATACTTTTCTCTTCATCAAAGCTCCTATAAACAAAACAAGGTAGCAATATTTATTTTTCATAACATCTAAAGTATTAAAAATATGTCTATTGGGTTGGAATTTAGATACTAACGAAAAAGAATGCATATTGACAGGATATCCTTTTTTAATACATTCTTGGCATTCTGCTTGTATTTTTTCGAAATTTGTCTTAGAGCTTTCTAAGCAAAGAGTTTTGGATAAATCAGAAAATATTTTTCATATTGCGTATATTGCCTAGTAATCCGCTCAATTTCAATATATCTTCTCTATTCCAACAATCGAAATTTCAGATAATTTTAATCTCTTATCTCATCGACTTGTATATATATTTGTAAAATTGGAGCGATGGACCTCAACATCAGTAGGATTTTTATACTATAAAAAAGTTTGCATTTGAACTATTAACAACATTATACTACTTTAGTAGGCCAATAAAATGCCGCAAAAAAACATTCTCTGTTATAAGGCGCAATTCAACTGTTAATAGTCTCCAAGAAGAATTTTAAAAACAAGTAAACAAAAAGTGTGCTAGGCTAGTATATAGAGTTTTTGTAAATAAAATATATATTTGGACATACATAAACCAGTATCATATCTGAGTTATAAATATTTTTGTGTAAAACCTTAGCAACAAGAGCAAAATAGTCATGAGACATATAACGCTGTAAGAGTGCTATGGCCTATATAGAACGTCACGCTTCATTTATCTGTTGACTTCATAAATAACTGAAAACGATTTTGAATATGTGCTAGAGTAGAATATAATTATTGCTTTGTTAAATCTACATATGTATCGTTACAAACAACAGAATTATTAATTACTGAGAACATTTTGCGAGAAATGTTAACGATCAAATCAGACAATGTGGAAGGCAGGACAAAAGTATACGAATCAATAGTTAGATGTGAAAACGAAGTATGTCCGAATATACATGAATCATTCAACGTCTTTGTCAAGGAACTACGTTCTCTAGCATTGAATATTTCATTCGAAAACGTGAAAAAAGAGGCAGTATAATATTGTGAAACAGGTTGCAGACTCCTTCCCTGCAACCTCTGCATTAAACGACTATTTTAAAGAGAATGTTTTATCAGGTTCTTAACTTCGGCAGCAATCGGAAATTGTGTGTTTTCGCAGTTATTAATCAACTTATATACAGATTCCAGATTCCCAAACGGATATATTTTTGTTGCGATTTCAAGCCGCATACCATTATCAAAGCCAAGTGACCTTGCAAGATAAATAGTGCGGCTAGCGCTGAAAAACTACGGAAAAGATTAGAGTTTGGTGTTGCTTTCCAGTTTTTTCCATAAATATTTTCATACAAGGTTGAAAGTCGCGTATCATCTTCCAAAGCAAGTTTTTTTATCGTGTCTAAAACATTTTTACCATCAATTGTTATTTTTCCCATCATATTTACAAACTCATCAGTCATAATAGTCATCAATTCTTTATTAGAATTATAGAACGTTATCCAAAATAAATCACTCCAACGTGAATACCAAAAAGAAGCGAAACCATAAAAGTTACATACGGTGTCATCTTCATATTTAGAGCTAGAATAGTCTGTGCTATTTTCTTTTAAAATTGTAGTTCTACTAATGTAAATATTATTAGCTGCTTTAGTTAAATTATTATAATATTCAAGAGAGCTCTTGTCCAAAAAATCAGCTTCAATTAGAGAGTTTGCAGTGTAGTTATTTATAGGTGATCCTAAGCATGGCAAAGTCGAAAACACTCTTTGCAAAAACGATGGAGCCAGATAGAGAAAATTATCCTCAAAATAAAATGGACTTGCGCGGAAAAATTCAATCCATGAATTTTCGATATTTTTGCACAATGTTTTATAGTGAGAAACCATCGTTCGTTCCCCACTTTTTCCATCCGAAATAAAAGGTCCCCAGTATTCAGTGCCAAAAATACAACGAGCATCATGACAGCCTTTTACAGCTGCTTTTGTCAAAGCAACATTACCCAGATAGTTATCACAGCATATCCTAGTATTAAGAGGATCTCGCATACGACGCAACTCTATTGTTATCTGTTCAGTTCTAAAATCAGAAATCTGTAGCATCGTAGCACTGCTAAGCCCCCCCGCATGGACTGTTTTTGCATACAATTAGCTGTTACGCTTGCTATTAGCGTCATTAACAACGCTCCTATTACCTTCTTCTTCATCTTACAATACCTTCCGTAAAAACTGTTAACCTACATAACTAATATTAAAGCAATATATCACCGCTGTCAACAGTTTATTTTAAAATAGTTTGAGAAATACTTGAGATTTTAGATAAATTTACTATTCTATTGGTTCGTCAGAGACTGAGAATTCTGAGTCTGGTTCGATTGATGTGGTTTCAGGGGATTCTAAAATCTTGCTAACAGGGTTTGAAGCGGGAGTTTGGGAAACAGGAGTAGCGTATTGTGTTGTTAGGTTTGATCTACTAATCGCAACAAAAGTGTATGCACGTAAATTCTAGCAAATATATAACTAAAAATTATTGGAAATTAATGAATTCTAATTATGTTAACAAAGATATTCTGCTTCTCCACCGGATATTGGGAATCCTAAGTTTGCGGTGTTGGAGGTTTCTGTTGATTCTAGGATTTTTGATGATGAATTTTTAGTGCTAGTGGTGATATGGGCAGTGCGTGTAGCGCGCATGCGTTTAGGTTGACTTTCGGTTTGTATATCTTGTGTTAGTTTTGGAGAATTTTGTCGCAGAGTTCTTTATGTGGCTATATTTTTCTATAACTCGACATCTGCATTTTCTTCTATGATATTATTACCAATTTGCTAAGTGTTTATTGATAAGCATATATAACAAAACGATAGAAAAAGTTATATAATTGATGATTAGATCTATTTTGGAAAGGATTAGCTGATGAAATTCGAGTTGGTTTCAGATTATAAGCCTGCTGGCGATCAGGAGAAGGCTATAGAGTTTTTGTCTGCTGGCCTAATACAAGGCAAGCGGGATCAGGTGTTAGTCGGTGTGACTGGATCTGGGAAGACGTTCACAGTTGCAAATGTCATAAAGAATGTCAATCGGCCGACACTGATAATGACGCACAACAAGACTCTTGCGTCTCAGATATATTCCGAAATGAGCGCTTTTTTCCCGAATAATGCGGTTGAGTATTTCGTTTCATACTACGATTATTATCAACCTGAAGCGTATGTTGCGCATTCGGACACATATATTGAAAAAACGTCTGTAATCAACGATGAGATCGACAAAATGCGACATTCGGCGACTAGGTCTCTTCTGGAACGGCGCGACGTCATAATCGTCGCTAGCGTTTCTTGCATATATGGCATTGGAACGATAGAGAGCTATTCAGACGTCATTTTACCATTGAAAATCGGCATGAAAATTTCGCCGCAAAAACTCTGCAGACAATTGTCTGACCTGCAATATCAAAGGAACGATTTGGATTTTAAAAGGGGAATATTCAGATCTACCGGAGACGCTATAGAAATCTTTCCGGCGCATAAATCGAGCTCGTTTTGGAAGCTAAGTTTTTTCGGAAACGAAATAGAAGAAATTTCGGAAATCGAATATCCATCAAGAAAAAAATTCAAAACTCTCAATGAAATTAGGGTTTTTTCGAATACTCATTATATAGCGACCGCTGATATTATTAATAGAGCGATAGAAAACATAAGGATTGACCTGAAAATCAGACTCGATGAGCTAGAAAAGGATGGCAAGCTATTGGAAAAGCAGCGCTTGGAGCAGAGGGTAAACTTTGATATAGAAATGATGCAAACAGCCGGAACTTGCTCTGGAATTGAGAATTATTCGAGATATCTGACAGGGCGAAATCCTGGCGAACCACCGCCTACGTTGCTCGAATATATGCCTGAAAACTCGTTGATAATCGCCGACGAGAGCCATGTTAGCGTTCCGCAAATTAGAGGTATGTTTTTGGGTGATAGGTCGAGAAAGCTGAATCTGTCGGAAAACGGCTTCAGACTGCCTTCTTGCCTGGATAATCGGCCACTGAAATTTGAGGAGTGGAATTTTTTCAGGCCGCAAACAATATTCCTTTCCGCGACTCCTGGTGAATTCGAAATGACATTGGCGAAAGATGGCGGCATCGTTGAGCAACTCATAAGACCGACTGGCATTTTGGATCCGGTTTGCATTGTGAAGCCGTGCGATAATCAAATCGACGACTTGATAGAGGAAATTCAAAGGACTAAGCAAAACGGATATCGGACTCTTGTCACGACTTTAACCAAAAAAATGGCCGAGCACTTAACTGAATATCTCTCGGAAAACGGCATAAGCATCGCATATATGCATTCTGACACTGATACCTTGGACAGGATCGAGATAATCAGGGCGCTGAAGGCTGGCGAATTCGATGTCTTGGTCGGTATAAACTTGCTTCGTGAGGGGCTCGATATCCCAGAGTGCGCTCTCGTAGCCATATTAGACGCCGACAAGGATGGCTATCTCCGATCCAAAACGGCCCTAGTTCAGACAATAGGCCGAGCGGCTCGAAACGCTTGCGGACGAGTCGTTTTATACGCTGACAAAATGACGAATTCTATGAAATTTGCTCTAGATGAAACAGAAAGGAGGAGAAAGATTCAGGAGGACTTTAATAAAGAACACAGCATTTCTCCGAGATCTATCGTCAAAAAACCTGAACAAACCAAGATTGAAATTGTCGAGAAATTGCCTGTTGACGAGAAGACTGATATCAAAAAACAAATAGCGCTTTTGGAAAAGAAAATGACTGAGGCAGCGGAAAACCTGCTGTTCGAAGACGCCGCAAAATATAGAGACACCATCAAAAAACTCCAAAACACATAAATTTGCGGTAATATTAGTTATTTCACGGATACTCTGCATTTATTTATAGTAACATAAATATACCATGATCTATCGTCAAAAAACTGGTTTCATAGGAAGGCATATCTTCGAAGAATATTCGTCATCACAAACGTATCTATACTCCTTTTTCAGAAAAGTTTCAGTAGTAATATCTATAATTCTAGACAAATACCCATCTTCTAAACTCGTCTCTAGTCTCAAATGACACTTCAAAACAGCAATATCTAATGCCCTAAATTGCGATTTTTCTATAATTGTATTCATTTTCTTTCTCCTTTTATTAATACGAATCTTTTTTGATTAAATTTTATGAAAAACATCAGCAAAACCCTGCTGATATCTATATGATATCACTACGCTTACGTGATGTCAACTAAAAAGTCAGACTGATTCTAATCATGGATTGCCAACTAGATGACTTTGATAAATTTATCAGAACTATTTCGTGAGCTTGTTGTTCCAAGATATATTGACTTAAAAATATTTCTGTGAAACTGGTGGAAATTAACGGAATATTAATGCAAATGTGATATGCTAAGCTTATGCTTAAAGCATAAAGGTAAGAAGTTAGACAGTTCCCAGAGGATGGATGGGGTTAGGGATGGAGTCCTTTAACATAAAAACATTAAGAGAGTTGTTAACAGAACTGTGAATTTTCTGTGAAAAAAAATGATCTTGAAAAGAAAAACTCATCATGTTTAATTATTGCGTGGTGTTATGTATGAATTTTTAAATATAAATGGTAATTATTCACCGGTTTTATTTTGCGAGAACTGTTAAAAATACTAGCGATACTATAATAATAAAGTATGTGCAAAATCAATTACAAGAGATGGATAATACATAGGAGATTCTTCTTGATTTAAAACTCTATCTATTGCGGCAGAGTGGTTTATAATGTAGGTTAATTATAAAAAGTGTCATTCTAACTTCAGGCCTTATATGTTATGAAAGATTTGTGAATCTTAATTAATAATACTATTTCTTCACTTTGAAACAATCATACTTATAAAGCATTGATGCAATGATTTTTTAACGCAAAGCTATTTTGTTTTGCGGTTTCGTAGAATGCTATGGAGGCTGCGACGGAGACGTTTAGTGTTTGGAATGCGTTGTTCGTTGGAAGCTTGACGATGAAATCTGATTTTTCCATTTGTATTTTTCTGATTCCTTTTTCTTCTGATCCGAATATCAAGCAAGATTTGCCTTTTAGATCCACATCGTGTAGGAATTTTTGCCCATGTTCGCTGAATGAAAACATCCAAAACCCAAAACTTTTCAGTTGTTCAATTGTTTGCGATAGATTTTTTACATAATAAATATTGACATGTTCGAGACCTCCAGAGGCTGTTTTTGCTACGGCCCCAGTTATTTTGCAAGATGATCTCTCAGGCAATATGAGGCCGAAAATGCCAAAAGTGGCTGCAGATCTTATGATAGCGCCCAAGTTGCGCGGATCAGTAATATTGTCCAAAATGGCTATTGAACAATTCGTTGGAGAGGTTTTGAGATTTGAGATATCAAGCGAAACCTCTTCTGAAACCTCTGCAGCTATTCCTTGGTGAACCGCGTTTTCTGGCAATACCTTTTGGAAAAATTTGTTGCCAACATACAAAATTTCGCAAGTTTTCAGTCTTTTCAGAAACTCGAAATGCTTCTCATCATTCTGCAAAAAAACTTTCAATACTTCTCTTTTTTTCGATAAAATAGCTTCTCGACACGCGTGAATTCCAAAGATCAGCATTATTAATGAATTCTCATCAGCTTTCTTGCATACATTGCCCAAATCGATTTCGGAAACTCTCTTTGCAAAATTTTGTTAACACGCAGAGCCTCCTTTTGCACCCCAATAGCCATATAGCATTCGATGAGTCGATGTAGTGCCTCCGGAGCATGTTCTGTGTTGCGATAATTGTCAACGATGGTGTTCAAACGATTGGCTGCTGCCGGATAATTCTTGTGCAATTGATAATATCTCGCAACATAAACTTCTCGGCCAGCAATTTGTTCGCGTAAATCTTTGATTAATATTTTGGCAAATTTACAATATTTCGACTGCGGATATCGTCTACAAAGCTCATTCAAGAACGCAAAAGAACGTATTGTCGCATCCTGATCTCGTTCAATAATCGGCATCAACTCATAATTTATCAGCCCCAACATATACAGGGCGTATGGAACGTTCCAGTGAGTAGGATGGGTTCTGATAAACAGCTCAAATGCAGATATAGCCTCGTCATATTTTTTTGCCTTATAGTTACATTCTCCAGCCAAAATTTGAGCGTCTGCAGTAACTTTCGAATATGGATGCAGCCTCTCCAGTTCCTCAAAAACCAAAACAGAATCCGCGTATTTCTTCGCCTTCATCTCCTTTTTGCCGATCTCAAGAATTTCAGTTGCGCTTTTGTTTTCTAATAATTTTAAATCAATTTCTCGCGAACAACCAGCAACTAAAAAAACAGCAAAAATTAAAACGTAAATATTCATATGAAAAAACCACGCCCCTCTAACATAAACACATAATACCATATTAGCCGCAGTGATTCAAAAGCTTTGCTCAGATAAATGAGTTCGTTTTTGACATTGTTCGTGCGCCTACCTTTGACTAATCTTATAGCAGTTGTATGTGCAAACTCACCCAATTGCAAAGCAAGCCCTGCAAAGATAATCGATATCAGTTTCATATGCTCCTCCGAATAAAAACCTCTATTTATAGAATATCACAAATATTTCGTTTGTGCAA
>BNWD01000020.1 GCA_025998575.1 Alphaproteobacteria bacterium
ATCGAGGAGGCAGAGAGGAGATTTATGTCATGGATAGCGATGGGTCTAATGTCAAAAAAGTCTCACAAGGAACCGGAAAGTATTCCCAGCCAATAGTATCTCCACGAGGGGATCTGATAGCCTGCACGAAACAAGAGAAGGGAAAATTTTATATTGTGGTAACAGCTATTTATAATAACAGTTAAGTTTATCAACGAGCAACATTATGGAAAGTTCTAATACTATTTTTGATTTTGAATAACAATTTGTTTTTCGGTGTAGTCCTGCAAGGTAAGGCTTTAGTATTGGTTTGTAAGATTCCGCTAAACATGTTTCTGATTTGGTAAATATATGTTCTATCGTTTTAGAGATTATTTTCCAGTACTAGTAATTTGCATCACTACATATGGTTTTTATATTCATATGCCAATTATCTCAAATGCAATAAAACAGAGCTGGTTCTTGTCAACAACAGTCCATATTCTAACTCTATTCTCTTTTTTGAACATAAGTATAAAGCTCATCTATCTCTAAGATTTCGATATTTTCAACTTTTTCTTTTCTTGTTCAAACATCATTTCAAGATTATTAAATCCTCGCTATTCTTCGAAATACGTTTCCTTCAAGGTAAAGAGCAATGGCAAAACTCCTCATCTTTGCTAAATTACAACTCTTACACTTCCATTTCTGTATACAGTTCTTTACTAAACCGTTGATATTGCAATACTTACGCAAATACAAACTCATCTCTAAAGCTATATTATTAATACCCACGCAACCGGCTGCAAATACCAAAAAGTCTCAATTTCGAATAATCTCTGGTTTTTTTGTTCCGGTGACGGTGTCTTTGTCGATGATGATTTCAGAGGCGTTTTGCATGCTAGGGATGTCGAACATAGGGTCTAGCAGGAGTTTCTCCATGATAGATTTCAAGCCGCGAGCACCGGTTTTCTGCTCTATAGCTTGTCTGACGATCGTTTCCATAGCGTCTTCTTGGAAAGTCAAGGATACTCCGTCCATATCGAACAAGCTAGTATATTGTTTCAAAATCGAATTCTTAGGTTCTTTTAAGACTCGCATCAAGTCAGCTTCGTTTAACGCATCCAAGCTAACAACAACCTGCAAACGGCCCACAAACTCAGGGATTAGGCCATATTTCAACAAATCTTCAGTTTCAACAAGATTGAATAACTCGCTAATGTTTCTATCATCAGATTTAGCGATATCGGCACCAAATCCTATACCAGCCTTCTTTCCGCGAGCCGCTATGATGTTCTCAAGTCCGCAAAATGCACCTCCGCAAACGAACAAGATATTGCTCGTGTCGATGTTCAAAAATTCCTGCTGAGGATGCTTGCGGCCACCTTGAGGAGGTATCGAGGCAACTGTTCCCTCGATAATTTTCAACAAAGCCTGCTGAACGCCCTCGCCAGAAACATCGCGCGTTATCGACACGTTTTCAGATTTTTTCGTTATTTTGTCGAGTTCGTCAATATAAACAATTCCCTTTTCAGCCAAGCTCACATCGTAATCAGCCGCCTGGAGCAATTTCAGGATTATATTCTCAACATCCTCTCCAACGTAGCCGGCTTCAGTCAGCGAAGTAGCGTCCGCAATAGTGAACGGAACTTTCAGTGAAGCTGCCAAAGTCTGAGCGAGCAACGTTTTGCCAGAACCAGTTGGCCCAATCAACAGCACGTTTGATTTCGCTATTTTAACATCAGGATACTTATCTGATTGGCAATTGAGCCGTTTATAATGGTTATAAACTGCCACAGAAAGCACCTTTTTCGCGCGTTCCTGTCCAATCACATGTTCACTCAGTTTCGCATAGATCTCGGAAGGAGTCAGAAACTCGCCTGTGTGAGTTTTAATCGCATCAGCATCCTCCTTCTTCATAACCTCAAAACACAGCGAAATGCACTCGCTGCAAATAAAAGCCGTTTTTCCAGCTATCATTTTCTTTACTTCATTTTGAGGTTTCCCGCAAAAAGAGCAGTATATCACTTCATTATTTTTACTAGCGTTAGCAGCCATACCTAAAATCCAATAACAAAACCTTCCGTTTCCCTATGATTATGTCAAAAAAAAATAAAAAAACCATTAACAATCGCGAGTTTCAATTACTTTATCGCACAATCCGAATTCAACAGCTTCAGAAGCCGACATGAAATTGTCGCGTTCCAACGCAGTCTTGACAACCTCAACCGCCTGGCCAGTCTTTTTCGAATAGATATCATAGAGACTTTCTCTCATTTTCAAAATTTCCTTTGCTTGAATCTCAATATCAGTCGCCTGTCCTCGAGCACCTCCTGACGGTTGATGAATCATAACTCTGGCATTTGGCAAAACAAACCTCTTTCCAGCGGCTCCACAACATAATAACAAAGAGCCTGCCGAACAAGCCTGCCCAATGCACAAAGTCGAAACATCACACTTTATATATTGCATCGTATCCATCATGGCGAACCCAGCAGTTGCAACCCCTCCTGGCGAATTTATATACATGCAGATATCTTTTTTAGCGTCTTCCGCCTCCAAAAACAACAATTGCGCGCAAATGATAGAGGCCACATCGTCGTTAATTTCGCCTGTCAGAAAAATAATACGCTCCTTCAAAAGCCTCGAATATATGTCATAAGATCTCTCCCCGCGACTAGTCTGCTCAACAACAACAGGAACATAAGTAGATAATTTATTAGGCATACTTCCTCTGTATCTTAATTTTTTTCATCAATATCATACCTCACATTATACATGATTTCAGCCCGACTCCGCAACAATCGCTAACCATAAATAACGCTGAACGATCCATGCATTGAGAATAATAAAAACTTAAGTATTAGCGAAAATAGTTATTGCGTTTTGCGAAGCTATATATTATACTGCACGAGTGTTTTAACTTTTCATAGAGGGACTTTTTTATATGAAGAAGATTTTGTTAAGTGCGATTGCTTGTTTAGGCTTTGCACAAAAAATAACTGCATGTAATCTAATTTCGGATGATAAAGAATTTTGGCAGTTGGATAGCCTAAAAGAATTGTTTGTTCCTACTGGTGTAATAGCTGATTTCACTCTAAATAATAAATACTTACGTGATGAAAAATCGCTTCATCCATTTAATCCGTTCACTTCTTCTCTATTCGAAGCAAAAGTGAGCGCCTTGTGGATTTCATTTGTTCACCCATATAAAAGCTCTAGAGACATTCGTTCCACTTCGTTATTTAATTTTGAACATAATTTCCAACTAGACCATGGGAAATGTGAAAACGCTGCCTTGGTAGGAAACGTTTTGCATGCGTTTGCCAGTCTGTTTGAAGGAACGTGCAAATGGTGGAGACTGCCCGGCCTGATAAGGAAAGTACATAAACGCCCCTACATTATTCTTTCCGATAAACTTGTTTATTCGCCGTTATTTACATTGCTTTTTCGCATTGACTACTCAGAAAAAAACTCAGCAAAATGCCAAGAGTTCGTGACAGGTCTTTTTGTTAATTTTCTCAATGTGATAAACTCTATGTATTCAGCAAATCCATGCATACAAAATACGAAGTCTCAAGTTATAGCGCTTCGTGACGAATTATCTGGTAATCCTATGAAGAAAAAACCGGGCTTAGTCGAAATTTTCCTTGATGACGGGCTTCCTCTAAATGACGATGAAAAATCATCTCTTGAAAAATTAATTGCTACGTTGACGTCATGGACATCCGTTCTTCCCGCACATTTGAATTGGTGACGAACAGTTAAATATTCTCAAAATAAATGTGACAATGCTATTTTATTTGAGGTATATTAAGAAAGCAGCGTTAATTATAGTTTTACAAGAGTTTTGGTTATGAAAAAGTCTTTGCTAAGCGCTGCCGCTGTGTTTATTGACCATTGCTGACACGGTATGACTGAACAGAGATTGGACACGTTGGCTAAATGTTACGCTATGACGAGAGGGATTCACTCTGCATTAGAGGAAGCTGTGAAAAGCTATGATAACCGTTTGAAGAAAGAACCGCTTACGTTTGGACAGTATTTCGTCTGCTGCATTAGGAAGCTACCTGACAATTTAGCAAACAATAAAAAGCTTGCTGATGAATTGTTTAGCAAAGCCGCTTAAATGGATATAAGTAATGATATTCTGCATTTGCTAAGATTATGGATAAGCAAAAACATTCTAACAAGCAATATTTTTTGCAGGAATGCTACAGAAGAGCGATAAGCGAAAGTACGAAGTATAGTAAACGCGCAGATGAACAAATATATGCTAGAATGCGCTCTAAATTAAAATTCCACTAGAAAGCAGCTCATGATGAAGAGCGCGCACTACTTAAACAGGACATTCAAGACCTCCCTTACTTTACTCAGCTGTTCGAATTCGCTTTATTTCCGTTACATTATGTAATCGTGATAATATTAAACATTGCTTAGAATCTGCATTTATAGTGCAGAAAAATGATGATTATGCTTTGAAACAGTGGGAAAAGAAATAACCGTTCCTCTATTACAGAACAATGAAACATTGCTGAAGCCATATATTTTGTTAAAATTGTTTCTAATATATATTATTTATCATTCACAATATCACTTAAGTCTACGTGTTAAGAAGATAAAACAAGTCAATTTTACATTCGATCAAGCATTATAAGCAATAGTTAGCTTTGCTTCTATATTCTATATAAAATTCGCATAAACTAAGCCAATAAAATTGCTAATATCCACTTGAACTCCGTCATAGACTTATATATAATTAATGAGGTGTGGTTTTCCGAATCTGGCCAAGTGGCAGAATGGCTATGCAGAGGATTGCAAATCCTTGTATGTCGGTTCAATTCCGGCCTTGGCCTCCAAATTTTTGATAGGTGGAGATGGTTTTGGATTTTGAAAGCCAGGTGCTTGATATTGAGAAAAAGATAAAGGATTTGCGCAATGCGTCAAAGATTGGCGATGTTGATGTAGCGGCCGAAATTTCGAAGATGCAGGTAAAAGTCGATAAAATTTTAAAGCAAATTTATCAGAAATTAACTCCTTGGCAGAAAGTTCAAGTTGCTCGGCATCCAGACAGGCCGAAGTTTCTCGATCACTTGCGCCATGCCTTCTCCAATTTTGTTGAACTATCTGGTGATAGGTTGTTTGCTAATGATTCGGCTATCATTGGCGGATTTGCTCGTATTGATGACATCAATTGCGTTGTGATTGGCCAGGAAAAGGGCCACGACACTGAATCTAGATTGGAGCACAATTTCGGAATGCCAAAGCCAGAAGGGTATCGCAAAGCCCGTAGATTGTTTGAGTTGGCGCAGAGGTTTTCACTTCCGATTGTGACGTTCATAGACACGTCTGGGGCCTATCCAGGTCTCGAATCAGAGGAACGAGGCCAGGCTGAGGCGATCGCCAAATGCATGGAGTCGAGTTTTAGTATAACCGTTCCGTTCGTGAGCATCGTGATCGGCGAAGGCGGCTCTGGCGGCGCGATAGCGCTCGCCACTGCGGACTACGTCTTGATGATGGAGCACGCGGTCTATTCCGTGATTTCTCCTGAGGGCTGCGCGTCGATTCTGTGGAAAGATGACAAAAAAGCCGCGATAGCCGCGGAGTCCCAGAAACTGACCGCAGACGATTTGTTTTCAATGAAAATCATCGATCATATTATTAAAGAGCCAATAGGCGGCGCACACAGAGACAAAGACGTGGCACTGAAGAACGTCAAGACTTCTGTGCTAAAATACCTTCACCTCTCCATCGAAAAAACTACAAATAGAGCAACTTCCAGACGAAACAAATTCTCGAATATCGGTGACAAATTCGTTGTGAATAACATATAAAAATATTTATCTGTCAATACAATCTCAAAACTCAATATGTTTACAAAATAGCTACGAATTTATGACTAACGAGTTTTTTCTCTAAGTATGCGAAGCAGCGTTCTTAAATAATTTCCATAACCATGATGAGTATTTCCTTGAAGTTCTAAATTATGAATACCTATATTTATCTCGTTGCTCTTGAATATAACAGCTCACAATCGCTACGCTAAGTGACAGCGATCTTCGCTCAGTTATGATAAAATTAGAGCGGCCCTTTCTGCGCATAAGAGTTTTATCTATACATCTTTATTTATTGGCAATTTCCATTGACTCAATAAATGTATTAATTAGCAAATTGAGCTTCAAATTTTCTTATTCATTGATTAGTCGCAATCATTGATGAATGTGTAGATCATATGTTGGAAAATGTTTTAATTTTACAATTAAAGTTTGCATTTGAAATATGCTAAGCGAAATCTGTTCGTTTAATATATTGCTATACATCCCAAAGCATTTTGGCGTGAAAACAATATACTCTGATGCAAGCAGAAACCCGCTTAGATGAATTAATAATATGTATTAGTAATTATTTCTTGCATCTTTAGAAAGGAACTCAAGTTATCTATTGTTTATTCGATTGGCTTCTTTTGATACGCTTTGCGTTTCTCAAGCAGTTTCGCTACAATGCCATCCACACAACTAAAAACGTGACATTGTGTATTTGTAAACAAAGCTAAATTTAATGAGTAGTGATAGCGACGAAGTGCATAAAGGTAGCTTCGAGTTTATCGAATCGTATAAAAATTACGCGTTTGTCTTAATTTTGGCTTTTTTTGGAAAAAGTTCTCTATTTTGAGTCCTATATATTTGTTCGGAATTTCCTGGTAGCTCTCGTTTATATTTAAAAAGGCTCTAAATTTTGTTTGAATTGCACACTTTATAAACAACAAACTTTGTATTCATACTGTTATACTCAATCTATGATTACCTCTTTTTTAGAATTTCGAGTAGCGTCCTATGAAGCTTAATATTGATTCTGCATATTCTTTGCATAGCTCTTTGAGCTCATTTGACGTTTCTGTTCAATGTCCTTTAGCATTATAGAGCAATGAAATTTCGTCAAAGTTTTCAGATACTTTTAGCCAACAAACTATTATGCGCTTTCCTCGTACAGTAGTTTGAATCCATATAACTATACAGAACTCTACGAACTTTTTTTGTTTTAAAACAGTCAAAAAAATCCAGAAAAATAGTTCTCGCTATCTTTTAAATATAGCGCATAGATTATGCAAAGTTCATATTTTTTTGTATCCACCATTCAATCCGAAATTAAAGGCACTATTTTTCAATATATTTCTCAAATTCACTTTAATTTCAGCAAATAAGCTATTACGTTAATTAATTGTTAACTATTCTTTGCTATGCTTTATTTTAGTTGGGTGGATTATCGGAAGATTTTATGAAAGCAAGCGGAATATTGGTTTTTGTTATTACGTTGTTTTGTGCGTGCTGGTGTGTGGCGAGTGATAATATAAACAATTTGGACGCGCCGCTTGTCCAGATGGATAACCCGTTTGATACGATACATCGATTTACCACTGAGACTGAGCATCGCTCGATGATCGAGGCGTATCTCGAGAAGTATAGAAAAATAGCTGCTATTTATCCTTCGTTAACAATCGGTGAAGATATTATATCAACATATTACGAACAGGGAATTCCGGACACGTTTTATGGGTTTCATCATCTTGGAAAGCTTGGGAGGGCTTTGATATTTGGAGGGAAGACGTTCGTTTATGCCGTTAATGATGCGTTCGAATTCGCGAATGTGTTTTTCAGCGAGATGCGACTGCTAGATTATCTCGCTGCTGGCCTCGATGTTGGACGGGCTCTTATGTCGTCTATTTCTAAATATTTTGACAGGAAGGATCTTGAGATCTCAAGGGCGCTTGTGTCCAATTTCACAATCAGTGGCCTCGAAACAAGATTACAAGAAATAGATTTTAATATCTGCGGAGCACTAGACAGCGTCTTGGACATTGGGAAATTCATCGCGAGATCATTCGGAGAGCAGCAAAGTGGAACTCTATCTGCGGATGACATAGCTATGTTGATCAGACTGAAGAATCTGCTTTCGCATTTTTCAAAAGAAAATAAGACACAGAAATGGATACTTGGAATCGGCAAAGCGTTGGCAATTACGATGTGCACAGTAAAGGATATTTTTGTAGTCGTAAAAAGCAGAGATTATATAATCTCAACATGGCTAACGCTGATTTCAGCAACCTTGAGCTCACTTTATGATAGCATGGAAAGTCACTTCACGAAAGGTCCAAGCGCAACAAAATATATGCTCGCAAGCGAAATACTATACCTCTGCAATTACTTTATGAAAAAACTCCTCGGTATCATCGACGGCTCTGGAACGACAGTTTAATTGTATTTATATTCATAGCAACATTGGACTTTGGAAAAATTTGTAGAAAAGCATAACTTAGTTTTGTTTAAATAAGCGAAATCGTCTCTTAGTATTGGCAACCTATTACGGGGATGGTTATAATATAGCAAGATATTTGAGCATAGTTGTAAGATAAATTTGTGTGTGTACTTAATGTGTAAGTATTGTCAGATTGATAGTTTAAGAAATTGCAGTATAAGGAACAGAAATGGAGAAGCAAAGTGTTGTAATAGTACGCAAAGAAAGAGAGGAATATTGCGCTGGATCTTTACTTTGAAGGAAACGCATTTCGGAGAATAACGAGAATTTAATGATCTTTATACTTACGTTAAAAAGAGAATAGAGTTAGAATATAGACTGCTGTTAACATGAACCGGCGCTGTTTTAGTGCATTTGAGATATGAGTAGAAGATAATTCCAAAGTTTATCAGAGCTGAACGAAAAATAGCTGTTGTTCGCTACAGGTGCTGGATGGCAACTACAATCTAGAGGAATGAGTTAAATATCGTTATACATAATTTATATGTATAAAAGAAATATTCATCATGTTTTTAGGATTATTTATCATTTTGTGTGGAGTCATTAATATAGAAGCTGGCCAAAACACACATATGATAGCAAGAAGCGAGCATCAGATAAACCATACTGCCGCAAATGACAGATTTTTAAATTAAGAATAGGTTTCTCTGTATTACCCATCTCTTGTAATTGATTTTGTGCATAATTTCTTATATCAGGATATTCTTTTGCAAGTATACTTTATCTATCATATGTATATTATCAACTAGAATTTTTAGCTCTACATTTCTATATTGTAAAAATATCCTATTTTATTAATTATGTTTTTATCCTTGTTCTATATGGCTCTGTAAACACCTTTCTTCTATATGTAATAACACGATGAGCATTTCTCTGAGTTTATAAAAAAAGAAGGTTTTATGTTAATTATGGACACAAAGCTATTTTGTGGAAAGAGGTGGAAACTGTTAATAATACTATGGTTTTTTGATTTTAAACTTTCTCGCTTGCTGCGGAATGGTTTATCTTTTCAACAAGGCAAGAGCGTGCTAATATAAAAAAATGAGTGATTTTAGAGGTAAAATATGAAGAAGGCTTTTTTATTATTGACTATTTGCTCGATTTTGTTGAGTGGCTGCAGCAAGAAGGAGATTCTTCCTGGCAAGAGGGAAGATCTTTTCGTGGCAAACGTTAATGGCGATTCTATTAATAAATCCGTAGTTTCGGTTAAAATTACACCGCTTTCTGCACAGTCGAGAAGCTCTCATATTTGCGTTGCCGGCAATCTTCAGCACAATAATATTAATCGCAAAATGGCTGTAAACGAGAAGCTAACTAAGTTGTGGAAAGTGAGCATTGGCAGTGGCCCTATCACAGCTGATCCGATCATTTTTGATAACAAGATTTTCGCTGTGGACGCACGCGGAACTTTAAGCTGCGTTGAGGCACAAACAGGAAAAATTTTATGGGATTTGTCCATTGCAAAACAACCTGAAAGCGGCATATTTTCTGGGGGATTGACAGCTAATAATGGCATAATCTATATCGCTACTAATATCGGAACCGTTGTTGCTGTCGACTCTAAAACCAAGAAAATTTTATGGAAAATTTCTATAAAAATCCCTCTTAAAGGCGCACCTGTGTGTTGGGATTCAAAGGTTATTGTGACGTCTGTCGAGAATCAGACGTATGCTCTTGATGCCAAAACTGGCAAAACGATTTGGACGAAAACGATGGAGCATGAGCAGACGATCATGGAGGAAAGCGCTTCTCCTGCTGTCTCGGGCACTAGCTTGATCTGTCCATACACTTCAGGTGACATTGTTGCGATGAATTCGAAAGGCGTTGAGAACTGGGCTGACATGATGCTGTCTGGAAATTCTTCTGAAAGTGGATCGATTATTTTCCAGATCGTTTCTATTGTTTGTGACAAAAATTTCGTATTAGTCACGACTGCGACATCGAACATGTCTCTGCTCGATTCCACAACTGGAATCAGAATTTGGGAGCGCGAGTTCGGTTCTCTTGTAACACCTATTATTCACGGCGATTGGGTTTTCGGTTTGCTGAATGACAATAGATTGGTTTGTCTGTCGCTTAAGGATGGAACGACTAAGTGGCAAATGAATCTTGCATCGATTTTACAAGAAAAACGTGAAAAAGAGGCGAGGTGGGTTGGAATGCAGTTGATTAACGGCAATGTCGTGGTGTTCAGCACGTTTGGTCACGTTGCGTCTTTCGACATTTCAACTGGGAAATTAAAGAACGTTGAAACGCTGAAGAACGTTGGATTTGCTCGCAATCCGATTATTGTTAATGGGACAATGTTAGCAATAACGAATCGAGCCGAAATTCATGCGTTCAAGTGATTTCACGTTAGCGATTTTCGGCAGAACAAACGTTGGAAAGTCAACGCTTTTCAATAGAATTGTTGGAAAAAGAAGTGCGCTTGTTTTTGATCGAAACGGAGTGACTCGGGACTCCAAGGAAATGCCGGCTGAAATCTTCGGGAAGAAGATCTCGCTGATAGACACGCCTGGCATGTTCGATTACGACAAGCGCGATCAAGATCCGGAATTGAGCGCGGCAATTTCCAAAAAGCTGGCAGAGACGATCGAGCTGTCGACCGTTATTTTGTTTGTTATTGATGGACTCATCGGAATAACTGAATACGACCGAGAAATAGCTAAAATTTTAAGAAAATCCGGCAAAAAAATCATAGTTGTCGTCAATAAATGCGAAAATAAAAACGCGAAAATGTCGTATTCAGAAGCGACCGAGTTCGGATTCGAAGACATTGTCCAAATTTCTGCAGAGCATGGAATGGGAGTTCCTGAGTTGCTTGAGCTCGTTTTTCCATTGATAAATGACAATATTACTGAGGAGCAGGAAGATAATTCGGACATTATAAAGCTAGCTTTTATTGGCCGGCCGAATGTTGGCAAGTCTACTATTGTCAATAAAATTCTTGGAGAAGAAAAACAACTAGCGGCCAATTTTTCGGGCTTGACGAGGGAAAGTGCCGCCCATGATTTTGAGTTTGCTCAGCAAAAAATACGAATTATAGACACTCCTGGGATCAGGCGAAAAGCGAAAATTGACGATGTTTTGGAACGAATTTCTGTTTCCAATTCGGTAAATTCTTATAGAAATGCTGACATCGTTATTCTAGTCATAGACGCGCTAAGCCTTGAAAATGAACAGGTTGAGAAACAAGATTTGACGCTTGCTTCAAACATTTTGAAAACCGGAAAAACACTGATTATAGCGTCCAATAAATGCGACAAAACGAACTATAAAAAAAATGAAATGCCTACGTTTTTGAAGGATCATTTTTCGAGAAGCCTCGCTCAACTCAAGTCTGTTCCATTTTTATTTATTTCGGCGTTGCGCAATGAAAATATTGACAAAATGCTGCGGCTTGCAATTGAAACATTTTGCAAACAAAAAGTCAAGATAAAAACGCCTATGCTGAATGATTGGCTCGCTGAAATGCGAAAAACAGACACGATTTTGCGTTCTAATGTGAAGCTGAAATATATAACGCAAATCAAGACGCTTCCTCCAACTTTTATTTTGTTTGTTTCGAACAAGGAAGGCATTCGAACTGACAAGAAACGCTTTATAATCAATAGTTTGAAGCAGTCGTTCGACCTGGAAAATATCGTTGTCAACCTCTTTTTCAGAGATCAAAAAAATGCGTTAGCAGATAGGCGTCGTGAAAAAAGTTTCTGAATTAGTTGGGCAAATCATTGGGAACGGCAATCCTCTTTTGCTCTTGCATCTCGAATTAAAAAATTTTTGGAACGAAATTGTCGGCCAGGATTTGATAGAATTTACCAAATTGATTTCCGTCAATTATTCTGGAAAAAAAGCAATAACAGTCGTTATTGGCGTGTTAAGTTCGGCTATAATTAGCGCTAAATTTTATGAAAATAATATCAAAAATAATATTAAAAACAATCTAAATATGGAGTGTGTTCATATAGTTTTCAAACATCTTTCTGAACTAAAAGATGCAGCGTGAATTATGGAAAAATTCAGAAGAATTTGTTGAAAATTTTAGCTTAAAAGAGCTGTCTTTTTTCAAAGTTGGCGGAAATTGTGATCTGTTTTTTTCGCCAAAAAACGTGGAAAATTTATCATTATTTTTAAGGGAATTTGATGGAAATGTGCTTTGCCTTGGCAATATATCAAACACATTAATTTCAGATGATGGCATAGACGGCTGCGTCATAAATTTGATGAACTCATTCGACAAAGTCAGATTTTTCAATGATTTCGTGATAGTTGACGCTGGAGTTTTATTATCAAATTTTATAAAAATATGCATAAAAAATGGCGTTTCTTGCTTGGAGCAACTGTTCTGTATACCAGGAACTATCGGAGGAGCTGTTTGCATGAATGCAGGAACACCAAGCTTTGATATATCGAAAAATTTCGTTTCGGCCGATTGCGTCGATATCAGATCTGGAGACATAATTAGCATTCAAAAAGAAGAGCTAAAAATGGGATATAGATCCGGAAATATTCCTAAAAATTTAATAATTATTTCTGCAAAATTTAAGATATATAATGAATCACCAAGCGTTTTAAATGACATTACAAAAGAGATATTTAGAGCGCGGTTAGCGAGTCAGCCGATAAACGAAAAAACCTGCGGAAGCACATTCAAAAATCCAAAAGGGATGAGAGCTTGGCAATTGATAAAAGAAACAAATTGCGATAAATTATCGGTAGGAGGCGCTGTCGTTTCGCAAAAACATTGCAATTTCTTGATCAATTCTGGCGACGCAACTGCGAAGGATTTTATTAAACTTATCGATATTATGAAGGAAAAAGTTTTCGAAAATTCTTGCATTATGCTCGAAGAAGAAATCAAAATAATTGGCAGAAATTTATGACAAATTCTTTCTTAAATAAAGAGTGGGTATTCCTCACACCTGACGCTGAAAAACTTGAAAATATAAAAAACGGTTGCAATATTGATGATTTATTAATCAAAATTTTAATCAACAGGGAAATAGATACGCCTTCGAAAGTCAATAGTTTTTTCAACTGCACGTTAAAAAACACAGTTCCAAATCCATCACTTTTCCTCGATATGGACAAAGCTGTTCAGAGAACGATTTCTGCAATAAAGTCAAGAGAAAAAGTTTTGATATTCGGCGATTATGATGTTGACGGCGTGACTTCCACCTATATCATAACAAAATATTTAAAACTTCTTGACTTTTCTGTTGAGCATTATATTCCTAACAGATTTAGTGACGGATACGGGTTAAATTC
>BNWD01000021.1 GCA_025998575.1 Alphaproteobacteria bacterium
TCAACTCTGATAAACTTAATCACACTAGTAACTAGTTGGCAAAAACACAAAGAAGCTATGAGAAAGTTTTCTTGGAACAAACATCACTATCAACTCCCAAGAAAAAACCCTACCTGGATCGGGTGAGGATGGGTAGATCTTGACAAATAAATATCTTTGTGAGCGTAGTGAAAATTAACGGAATATTAATGCCAATGTGATATGCATAAGCTTATGCTTAAAGCATAAAGAGAATGAGTTAAGGATGGAGGCCTTTAACATAAAAGCATTATAGATAGTTGTTAACAGAACTGTGAATTTCCTGTGAAAAAGGTTGATTATTAATCAATAAGAGGGAAGAATATTAGTAAACTTCTTCTGAGTTTCTTCTTGATTTAAATCTCTATCAATTACGCATGAGCTGCTTATCAAAATCATATATGGCCCACACCAAGCATATATAACTCTTGACTTAAAAATATTTTTGTGAAAGTGTTGGGAATTAACGGAATATTAATGCAAATATGATATGCTAAGCTTATGCTTAAAGCATAAAGAGAAGGAATTTGGTAATTCCCAGAGGATGGATGGAGTTCTTTTCCATAAAATTATTAAAAAAGTGTTAACATAACTGTTAATTTTCTGTAAAAAAAAACGAATTCATAAATGTTAAGTGAAAAATATAATCAAAAACTATTGTAAATAGTTGGCGATACTATAAATAATAAAGTATGTGCAAAATTAATTACACATGAATGAGCTTTATTTAGCTAAAGCTATGTCTCTTGCGGAAGAGCGTTTCAGCAGAACCGTAACTAACTGTAATTCATTCACGTTCTAACACTGTCTCACGATTCTTCTCAGAAACTTATTTTTGATAGGTTTGAGTTTGTAGATAGTTTGGTGGTTTTGGCGTGATGAATTCAAACATATTTCCTATATCAAAAAAGCACAGACTAGCTGTGACAGAAGCCCGTGTTTCTAAGCCCTCTTTGAACCTCTCGTAACTTGTTTGGTTATGAACGATGTTCGTTTCCAACATAGTTACTTTTTCGGTTAATTTCGATAAAATATTCATTTTCTTTCTCCTTTTATTAATTATAAACTTCTTTGATTAAATTTTGCGAAAAACATCAGCAAAACCCTGCTGATGCCTTATGATATCACACAGATTATGTGAGGGTCAACTAAAAAGTCAGGCTGATTCTAGGGATTTGGGGTTTTGATAAATTTATTAGTCATAGATTAGTAACTATTTCGTAAGTCTATTGAGCTGACAAATAAATATCTTTGTGAAAGTGTTGAAAATTAACAGAATATTAATGCAATTGTGATATGCTAAGCTTATGCTTAAAGCATAAAGAGAAGGAGTTAGGTAATTCCCCGAGGAGGGAGGGGGTTAGGGATGGAGTCCTTTAACATAAAAACATTAATAAAGTGTTAACAGAACTGTGAATTTCTTGTGAGAAAAACTGTTAATAACTATTTTGAATATAACAAGCCTAAAAAGCATAATTAATAAAATAGGATATTTTTACAATATGAAATTACTGTTGCCCATACAAATATGATAGCTAAAGAATATCCTGATATAAAAAATAAGGTTAATGTCAGTGACACTACAATAAAAAAGTATATACAAAATCAATTACAAGAGACGGATTCTCTCATTGATTTAAAACTCTATCAATTACGCAGGAGCTGCTTATCAAAACAGTAGTTGATGGGCAATGCCGTCATGATCATGTTTTATTCATTAGACGCTAACGCAGCGTTTTCTAAACTGCTTTTTTCCATTTGTTGTATCTCAAAGACAAATTTTGTTGTACCATTAAATATAGTGTGTGAGGAATTTATAATTTAAACGTAATATGCTTAGTTTTTTATCAAAATTGTTTGGAGACCATAACAGTCGCTTGGTCACAAAATATGAAAAAATAGTTTCTAAAATAAATGCTTTTGAGCCTGAAATCGCTTTGCTTTCAGACGATGATTTGCGCAATATGACTGTCAAGTTTCGAGAAAGGCTGGTAGCCGGGGAAACGCTAGACGATATACTGCCTCAGGCTTTTGCCGTCGTTCGAGAAGCGTCAAAAAGAATAATAGGTCTCAGGCATTTTGATGTTCAATTAATAGGCGGAATCGCCCTTCATAGTGGACAGATTGCTGAAATGAAGACCGGGGAAGGCAAAACGCTGGTTGCAACGACTGCTGTCTATTTGAACGCATTGCCTGGCAAGGGCGTGCACGTCGTCACTGTTAACGACTATCTCGCTCAAAGAGACGCATCTTGGATGGGAAAAATCTATAACTTCCTTGGGCTTTCGGTTGCGACTATCACAAGCGGTATGTTCGATATGATGAAAAAACGCGCATACGAAGCTGATATCATCTATGGAACTAACCACGAATTCGGATTCGATTATCTAAGAGACAACCTGAAATTTTCTGAAAAAGAGATGGTTATGCGCGGCCTCAATTTTGCAGTTGTTGACGAAGTCGATAGCATCCTGATTGACGAAGCACGAACTCCTTTGATCATTTCGGGATCTGCTGATGATGCCTCGAATCTTTATATAGCAATTGATTCTGTTGTCAAGCATGTGGAGGATGAGGACTTTGAGAAAGACGAAAAAAGCCGTTCTGTAAATTTGACGGATAAAGGTGTTGAAAAAATTGAACGAGAACTTAAAAATGCTGGTTTACTAATTTCTGAAAACCTTTACGACACAAGCAACATCAGCATTGTGTACCATGTTAACTGCGCTCTCAAGGCTCATAAAATCTTCGCAAGGAACGTCGATTATATGGTTAGAAACGGCGAGGTTTTTATCATCGACGAGTTCACTGGCCGCATCATGGATGGACGGCGCTATTCCGAAGGGCTTCATCAGGCAATCGAGGCGAAGGAAGGAGTTGACGTCAAAACTGAAAGCCAAACTGTTGCAACGATCTCTTATCAGAACCTATTCAGACTTTATAATAAATTAGCTGGAATGACAGGAACGGCAATGACAGAAGAGGCTGAGTTTGATGAGATATACAAACTAAAAGTCGTTAGCATTCCATCTAACAAGTCTGTTTTGAGAATCGATCACGAAGATTCTATTTTCTTGACGATTGAAGAAAAAGACAAGGCTGCAATCGCTCTCATCAAAGAATGCCATGCAAGGCAACAGCCTGTTTTGGTTGGAACTAACAGCCTTGAGCGCTCCGAGCAATTTTCGCAGAAACTTGAGCTAGAAGGTATCAAACATAACGTTTTGAACGCTAAACAGCATGAACGAGAGGCTTATATCGTCGCTGAAGCTGGGGTTCCAGGAGCAGTTACGATTGCGACGAACATGGCTGGCCGAGGAACTGACATCAAACTCGGCGGCAACTTGGAAATGAGAATCGACCTCGAATGCAAGGATATTGAAGCTCCTGAGAAAAGAGAGCTCAAAATAAAGGAAATCAAAGAAGATATCGCGAAAAAACAAGAAGTGGTTGTTAAGGCCGGTGGCCTTTTCATCATTGGAACTGAACGAAATGATAGCCGACGCGTTGATAATCAGCTAAGAGGCCGCGCTGGCAGGCAAGGCGATCCTGGAGCTTCTCGCTTCTTTATCTCGCTTCAAGACGATTTAATGCGTCGATTCGGTTCACAGCAGCTTGAAAAAACGCTTCGAAAAATGGGAGTTGAACAAGACGAGGATCTGAGCCACAGGTGGGTCTCTCGGGCTATTGAAAAGGCTCAGCAAAGGGTTGAGGCGTTTAACTTTGATATAAGAAAGCAGATGCTGAAATACGATGACGTTGTCAATGATCAGCGCAAAATCATATACGATCAGCGCAAATCTCTCATGCAATCTGAAGCCATCTCCGATCAAGTTACAGACATGTTCTCTGATGTCATCGAAACTATTATTGAGAGGATCGCGCCTCCTAACACTGTTCCTATGGAATGGAATTTCGAGGAGCTGGAGAACTCGCTTAAAACCATCTTTTCTATAGATATAGACAAAGAACAATTCTCCTCTGATCCGGCTCTAACTCAAGAATTATTAACTCAGAATTTGACTGATAAAATAATCGCCGCTTATAAGGAGAAAACGGAAAAATATGGTGATAATTTTATGCAATTTTTGGAAAAAGATGTCACATTGAAAACGCTAGATTCAGCTTGGAGAACGCATCTTTTGGCTCTGGAGCATCTCAGAAGCGGAATAAATTTGAGGGCCTATGCTCAGAAGAATCCGCTCAATGAGTATAAATTTGAGGCATTCAACATCTTCAAAGACATGCTGCATAAAATAAAGGTCGATGTTTCAAAATCGATATTCAAATTCGAATTGAACGTTCCGCCGATCACAAAGCCTTTCTTTACTGAGTCTCCTGAAGACTCTGCAGATGATTTTATTGTACAAGAAGAACAGCCTGCAATTTCCTCAAATAATGCCCCTGTTAGATCAGACAGAAATGCGCCATGCCCTTGCGGATCAGGCTTGAAATATAAATACTGCTGCGGAGCATTGAAAAAAATCGATTTAACTAAAAACCGCGAATCTAAAGAAGAGTAAGCAAGTTGATTGCAAAAATAGAGATCGATGGAAAGGAATACGAAGTCAAAAGGGGCGATAACCTGCTGAGCGTCGCCCAAAAACTCGGCGTATTTATTCCGCATCTGTGCTATTTTTCTAAGCTCTCTCCCTCCGGAAAATGCGGAATATGCGCTGTCGAAATAAACGACAAAGCCATAGAACTCAGTTGCTTATTGCCTGTTGAAAATGGGCTTCGAGTTGCCACTCACAATGAAAAAATTCAAAATTTTAGGAAAAAAAACATAAACAGAATATTAAGAATGCATAACATAGAATGCTGCAAATGTTCGAAAAATGGATTCTGTAGTTTGCAAGGCGCAACAGCAAGCATATACAGGAAAGAGAAGAATATCGATAATTTTAAAGGCAATACAAACAAAGCTCTCCCAATAAAAATAAATGATGATATAATATACGATAAATCGAAATGCATATTTTGTATGCGTTGCGTTAAGTTCGCAAATGAAATATGCGGAAAAAACATTGAGTCTCCAGAAGATCTTCGAAATATGAAAAACAATGATTTTATTGGAAACCTTGTCGATCTCTGCCCAACAGCCGCTCTCAATCAAAGCAATATTAATGAGCAAAATTCGCTTTTGGACTCTGAATATATAGAAACATTCAGTATTTCGAATGTCTTCATGCAGCCAATAACTGCCTTCTCTTCGAATAATCAAATAATAAAAGTATCTGCTACCGAGCATTTTATAGACGACAAAACTAGGTTTTTGCACAAAGACTTGAATAATTTGAGTTATAAATTCGACAACGAAAAATACAAAGAAATTATAGAAAAATTAGCTGAAAAGATTAGCGAAAATAACGATAAAAAGTGCCTATTTATTATTGGCGATAACATTGATATTGAGTCATTTTTCTATATCAAATACTTGCAAAAACACAAAAACAACGTAACGATATCTATCGATGACTTCAATATACCTAGGTTGTTCTTAGAAAACTCGCTGAAAAATATAGATAAATTAATACTTGCCGATGCAGTTATAATAGTCAACCCATTGAGTATAAACTTAGTTCAGGCGCTTCTAACGACAATAAAAAACCTTAAAGATAAGATTATAATCAATATTGATGAGCTTGAAAATTTCGCAGAGAACAACAAGCAAAACAGCAAACTTTTTTCATACAAAAGACCCGCGTTAGTTTTATTTAGCAATTTCTTTGAGAGCGCGAATGTTCCTGAGAATATTATTAGCGACTTCAAGAAAAAGTATGAAGAAGCATATTTGACAACCATAGAAACATTTGTCATTCCGCCTAGCCTATCGCTGATATTAAGCAATAATTTGCCTGAGTTTTCGCCATTGAATTGCTTAAATGAAGATTGGAATTTTATTTGTCAAATCGGAGATATATCGAAAAATATTGAGCTAAAACACGATCTATACGTTCAAAACGCAGCTTTTAGCGAAAATATTCCAGCTCCTCACTTCTTGCAAGATTCTTGCCTTTACCTAAATATATTCGGAAAAACAATAAACACAAAAACTCTTATTTCAACTGAACTCAAACCTAACAGGGAGTTTCTGTTTGATTTAATGAGCAAAATTTTTAAAGATGAATTTTCTGACATTAATACGAAAATCCAAAATGAAATCAAAGAGAGATTTCTTAATACATAATCAATTTTAATGGAAATTGGATTTTGCGAAAAAGTTGTCGCAGATTGCGGTTTGGGGTGGTACAATGATACTGAAGGTATTATTTCGATAATTAAAATTATGAACAGAAAAATCTTAAAAAAGAATATAATCCGCGCATCACTCTCTGCAATTGTGTCGTGCTGCGGGCTTTTAAATGGAGTTAACGTGACTAATGCAACAGAGAAAAAAAGAGCGATGACTTACGCATTATTCAGCTGAATATTAGTTATAGTGCTGCTGATTCAGGATATTCAACTTGGTTGCGTGACGCTGAACGTTTTAATTCTGCGACGTTAAAAACTTTAGCATTATCACCTAATGGCAGTTTATTTTTGGAATATGTTGAGGACTTTTACGTTTGGTGGAGAGCGTCATGTTTGAGTTCTCTGTTCGAATCGTGTTGGGACAGCGCTATGAGAGATTCTGCTATTCAACTAATCGCTTCTTTGCGTAAAGATTTTCTTGCTTTTGCCGAATGTGATTGCCAGTGCCAGAACCGACGTTGTCCTTTTCAAAATTAGCCAGTGATCACTTGCTCTTGTTGTATAATATTGCTTGCGCGACAGACGACGATTGAGCTTTTGGGCACTACGGCGCTTTTTGCATACAACGTAAAACAAAGAATGCGAAATAGAGCGCCAGTGAATACATTATTCTCGCCAGAGAAGCGCTCCTTTTTTCTCTTTGTCAGTGTATGCAAAAGAGGATAGCACGTAGAGCACCCCATAACGACATACTTGTTAACGATAGACACAAGTGCATTCAAGTCTTTGTTTGAGCGAGTACACAAAAATTTATCCAGCGCTTGATTAGCATGCGCCATACTTGGATAGTTCTTTTGTTTTGAATTGTCAAAGGTTAATTTAATGCGTATACCGAGCATTCTGAGCGAAGGAACGCGCAAAGTACCGAGATCGAACGGTCTTTTTGGCGTCTGAGGCAGTGAAAAATGATAACCGCGGACGTTGAATTTAGAGAGCACGTCGATGCGACAACCCATTTTAGATGTTCCACTCGGTTCGAACTTAACATAAATCATAGCATTGTTGTCTAACAATGCAGAAATACTTTCTAGTACAATGTTTAAAGCAGACAACTGTCTAAGTTTTTTTCGAACGGCCTGTTTTTTAGAGCAATCACCAGTAATAACACAGCAGAACGACGAACGTTTAGAAACAAGCTTTGCGTTAGTGTCAGCCTCACCATTTCTTATAAAGTATTTCGGAAATTCAGTCTTAATGTCGAAACACTGTGCGCAAAGGATGTGTTTGTGCGCGAGTTTATCGACCATTGAAAAAACAGAGTTGACCGAAATCAAATGATGCCAAAAACAATTACACATTCTAGCGCGCGAAGCAATGAGTGACCTAATACGTGCATACACATCTTCCAGAACAAACTCACATTTATCGACTTCCTTAGAAAAAAGAGCAGGAAGAGTATCAAGGTAAAAATCAGGAACGTCAGCCTCAAAAGCCGCAGACTCAAATATAATTGTCGCGTTAGCGAGTGTGCCAAAAATTATCAGGTTTTTTAGCATTTTATTCTTAAACATACTTTTAAAGTTCATAATTATTTTCCTTATCTTAATAAAATTCTACTATCTTATGTTAAGTATATTAAAGAATACCTTAACAAATAATTAATTATAATAACACTAAAAGTTCAGATTTCAAGTGGTTGGCGCCATAGTCGAATCCATGCCCCACTGATTAAGAGTCAGTTGCTCGGCCAACTATATTTTTGCATATATTAGCCATGGCCTCCAACACTTTGCAAGAGTAAGACTATTCAGCAAAGCCAAAAAGTTATTTGCGTTAGCTTGGAAGGCTGTATAATTGTGATGTGTTTGGCTGCTATTGAAGCCATATTTAGCGCAAAATAAATGATAAGGAACGCTCTTGAAAAACTACGATTTTTTCCCATTTTTCCGTTTTTTATTATATTATTAATCACAGTTTTCGCGTTTTTGATTCTATATTCGATAAGCGGAGGTAGCTTTTTTCCGTTATGTTTCAAGCAGTTGGTCCGCCTAATCTTGGGGCTTTTCGTGCTTTTCGTCGGCTTTTTTATTAACCAAAATTTTTGGAAAAAATACGCCTATGTTATCTTTTTCATCTGCATATGCGCGATCATAGCCGTCTCCATAGTCGGCAAAATCTCGATGGGAGCAAAGCGTTGGCTAGACTTATATTTCTTCAATTTTCAGCCGTCAGAACTGATGCGCATATCGCTTGTTCTTGCTCTCGCCAAATATTTTTCAACAAGATCAGAAGACGAAATCAGAAAAACGACTACTCTCATATTCCCGTTATTGATAATTACGCTTCCGATGTTCTTCGTTTTGACGCAACCCGATCTTGGCACTGCAGCGCTGTTTTTTCTTGTTGGAGCATCGATATTCTTCGCTTGCGGGGTCCAAATATGGAAGTTTTTCGTCGTTTTGCTCGCAGGAATAGCTTGCACGCCAATTATTTGGAATATGCTCCACGACTATCAAAAAAACAGAGTTCTGATGTTTTTATCTCCTGAGCTCGATCCAAACGGAGCTGGATATCATATAATTCAATCGAAAATAGCGCTTGGATCCGGCGGCTTTTTCGGGAAAGGATTCATGAACGGAACGCAATGCCGCCTGAATTTCCTGCCAGAAAAACAGACAGATTTCGTGTTCGCGGCCCTCGGCGAAGAATTCGGCTTCCTCGGTTGCTTCGTCTTAATCTTCCTATACTCACTTTTGCTCCTATACAACATCAACGTCACAATAAAAACAAGGCAAACGTTCAGTAGAATCGTCGTCTTCGGCTTAAATTCCATGCTGTTCTTCTATATCTGCATCAACATAGCCATGGTCTGCGGCATCCTGCCAGTCGTCGGCATACCACTGCCATTCTTCTCATACGGCGGCAGCGCGCTATCAATACTAATGTTCGCTCAAGGCCTCATCTTCGCTACCGATATCCTGGAAAAAACCAAACAAAGACTCATCTAACATCAAAAAGATTTTTCTAACTTTTAGTCGAGAATTGTAAAAAACTTTGAGCTGCTATATAATAAGGAAGAGACTGTATCAGAAAAATTATTTTAACTATGAATATAAAAAATATATTGTATGCAATTATTATTGCTAGTAATAATGTTTATGCGACAAGTGGAGGTATGAAGGTTGGCATTGGATTTGGCGCTGATTTTTCGAAAGCTAAGGTTAGCGTTAAGAAGGAAATTCCGAAAGAGCTCAAGCGATTAATTGCTTTGCTTAAGGCCAACAACAGAAAACTCGTCGAGGATAGTGCCGAACACAAAACCAATTCTTCAAGTAAAAAAGAGCACCGTTACGCTGACGACGCGAAGAATGTTTGCAAAATAACACTCGATGATTTGTGGGAAGTTGCTGAATGCGATAAAATTGCCACATATCTTAGCAATTGTTTTGGGCGCTTTATCGAATATGATATATTAGGAAATAAGAAGTTGATGGAGGCGCTTTCATCTGAATCTTCTGGTGCTCATGGGCGTGCTCCAGGTTCTCCTGCTGCAATTGCTGCAAAGATTTATGATTCAGACAAATTACTTGGGGAACTTTTCAGAATTATTGCTGAACAAGTTCCTGCGACTAAAAATAAAAAATGGTTTAACTCACCTTTGAGAAAATATTTTGGCAAAAAGACAGCATCTGACTCAGGCAACTCATTTTCAGCTATATTGAAACCAATTTTTAAGCAAATTATAAGAGCAGGGAACGGGAAACAAATATTGAGGTTGTTTGTTAATAAGTTTGAGTATTTATACAAAGATTCTAATGATGGAAAAATGCTTGGAGAGTACAGTGTATTCTATTGCAATTTATTTAAACCAAAAAATGAAAAAGTTCTTGGTGTTTTGACTCAACATTCTGAATCAACAGATGGAGAGAGTCTTCTGTTGGATGATATAATTGATTTTTGCCATTGCAATTTAAATAAATATAACTTGGGGCTTTCGATAATAAAAAATTCTAAAGTAACAGATGAGCAGCTTCGCGAGAATGTTTGGAAGATATTTGATGGGCCGCTGATCACGGAAAATTTATCTTTTGCTATTGCTGATATTGTTTTCCATATGAACACGACATCTGTTGATTTTCTAAAGAATTACTTTAAAGGAAATAATCGAGATGTTGAAGATGGTTCGCTTATAGCTATTGCAGAAAGTAATAACGAGCGTGAGGTGGGTCTTAAGAAATTGTTTGATATTTTGAATAATCTTGATACTAGCTTACGAAATCAAGAATGGGCAAAAAAGTCTTTTAGTGAAGAGAACTTTGCATCTGTTGAAGCATTATCTGAAAAATTAAAACCAGTTGTTGAAAAGATTTTTAAAGATGGAAATGGCAATTGCATTTTGAATTTATTTGTCCAAAACCACGATGGAACTTATTCTTTTGAATATAAGAATCAAGAATATTTTGATTTTACTTCTTATTTAACGCGCTTTGATTTGCTTTATATGCCATATAAATGTTCCCTTGATATATTGAAACCTCTGTCCACTATGAAAGAAAGAAGAACGTGGAAGAAACTGGATGGTGATAACTTAGTAAAAAAATTGTGCCAACTTTATTCAAGGATGCTTGTAAAAAACATTATGTACAATAAATCCATTGTTAACACACTAAAAGATTATTATTCTGGCGCTGGAGGAGGTGAATCTATTGGGGCAGCTGGCTCTCCTGCTGCTTTTGCCCTTAAATATCCTTATAAAAACAGAGGGTATGGAACTATTGGAGCATTTTTTAATAAAATACTAAAGTTATGTCCTTCCGTCAATAAAGAAAAATGGTTTAAGGCTCCGCTTGAATATAATTTTGGAAAATCAAGTTTTGAAGAAGGTGTAAATGAACTCGCGAAATGCCTTAGCCGTTCTTTTAAAATAATCTTGAAAAAAGGCAAAGGTGACCAGTTGCTGTCTATTTTTGCTAGAGACATAGATGGTTCTTATTATTCTGATTTATTCACATTTTGCAACAAAGATTATGTAGAAAATAACAATGAGATAGATGTGAAACTGGAGCCTTTTTGTCTGGGGGCACGATTCGAGCACAATAGCGAAGAAGCAGAAACTCTTAATTTGGCTAACAGTTTTTTTATCGCATATAAACCTATTCCAGTTAAATCTGACTCAAAAGCATCTCATGAAAATACTAAGCAACACGACAAACGCAAAACTCTAAATAGTGCAAGGTCAAGAAAATTTACTAATAAAAAACATTGGAACCCAGAAAAAAAGCTGCATAATTATTATGATGTTCGTGTTGACACTGTTTCGACAAGCAAGAAGGCGCCGATGGGAAATGTTTCTGGTTTAATTGGATATGGATGGATACTAGATAAATGGTTTTATGAAGCTGATGGATATTTTTCTGCCTGTTTTGGAAAAGCAAAAATTGGCACTTTTAGCGAGATAAATTCTGCTAAAACTGATAAAGAGAAAATTTCCTCAAAAGATACGCAATTTAGAGTCTCGAATCCTTGGCGTTTCGGATTAATGGGCTCAGCTAGTTATTTTTTTAATTCTAACATAGCAATAGGTTTTGCTATTGGATTTGAGTTGCGAAATATAAAACTCAATTCTGCAGGTTATTTGGCCTCGATTAAAAAATCAGACGCTTTTTACAATAAATATGCCAAGATCGTCAACAAAAATCTATCTGACAATGATAAAATAACCCTGATAGATTCAACTTCAGACATTAAAAACTTTAGTGAAACAAAATTGGGATATGTGGTAGGACCGAAACTCACTATTCCATTTTTGCAAAATAACTTATTCTCGATCTGCTTCCTAATAGGCTCTAAAACAAAAGTTAAACACTTAAACATCTCGGCTACTCAAAAATCTTTCAGAATCCAAGCTGCATTGCAAAGAGTTTTCTAACTTTGTCATACGGCGGCAGCGCGCTATCAATACTAATGTTCGCTCAAGGCCTCATCTTCGCTACCGATATCCTGGAAAAAACCAAACAAAGACTCATATAGCCTCCGTCGCTGCAATGTTATTAAACAACCGGAAGAGAGCGCAGAGATTGGACACCAGAAAATATTTATTGTTTTCGCGCTATGTTAAAATGCTAAATGGCAATCTACACACTATTCACAAAAAAGTAGGGAGAATTGTCTTTTCTGGAAGATTAACAATTTTTAAACAAAAAAATTCGTGGAGTTAGACATAGTTTTTATACAAACTTTGTTCTTCTTTAAAACTCTTGCTTTACAAATTTCACAACATTTAACTATAACTCTCAGCAAAATAATATTAATATCAGCAGCCATCCTCACATCAACTTTTTCTATCAACTATGAACTCAATAAAAAGGTGCATACGGCTGTCAACTAGATGGCTTTGATAAATTCATTAGTCATAAGCCTTAGCACCATAAAAACATTATAGAAGCGTTAACAGAACTGTGAATTTCCTGTAAAAATATGGATTCATAAATTATGAATGAGTTTCTTCTAAATCTCTTCTTGATTTTAAACTCTGTCGATTGTGACTGAGCTGTTTACCAAAACCATAACTCGTTGATAATCACGTCCGGTTTGATCCATTTTCTTAACGACTATAACTGGTGGTTGCCCATATGCAAAGACTGTCGGATAACGAGTCTTACATGTTTAGTTTCGACCGATTAAAAGACTTTGTTAATAAATTTCCTGCTGATGATGAATTTCGATGTCCGGTTTTAATTTTGGGTCTTCCTGGTTTTTCACAAGAAGCTCGTGCTGACGCTGAAGAAAAATTTAAATCCTCGGGCCATGCCAAGAATGCACAAATATTTGATGGAACCAAAAAGAAGCTTGACGACTGGATAGAAAAAGGTTGTCCAGACCTCTGATAACAAACAATAAGCATCTCTATTTTTTAATAGAGAGGTGTTTTAGTTTCGATATATTTTCGCCAAAAATCAACGGAATGTTAACTATTTAGAGATAAACT
>BNWD01000022.1 GCA_025998575.1 Alphaproteobacteria bacterium
GTGAAGTCTTTCGCTGGCAAGCTGCTGAACTTCTTCTAGAAAAAGAACATGGACATTAGATATCGTGTTTTGGGACGAAAGACTAAGCACAGTAGCAGCAAACAAAACCTAGACAAACTAGCCCGCCCTGAAACTATTACGCCTGAAAAGTTTTTGGAATTGACTAGACTCATAAACGAAAGTGTTCTGAATAGATAGAATAAACAATGGGTTTCAAAAGTGAAAAGCTTTGTATTAGCGATAATAATGTCTGTATTCATGAACATGGTGACTTTGATAAAATTGATTTTTGGACCGCTGATAACAACACTAAAAATGGAGCGAATATTTTTAATATTCATGTGCTTCGAGAAGATATACAAGCTGCAAAAAAGTATGGCATACGTTTTATTCGGTTGTCGCCAGACAAATTTCCGAGCAAAAAGCGAGATTTCCTGATTGGAAATGCTGATAATTATGAGAATCTGGATGCCTATGATTTGGATCTTTTGAAAAGCGTTATCGGAATTTGCGAAGATGAAAACATGCCTGCCGTTCTGACTATGCTTAGTTTGCCGGGCAGCAGGATGATCTGAGACTTTGGTCTGACGCAAAATATCAACTACAAGCGGCTAAATTTTGGTGTGATTTAGCTTTTGAGTTGCGTAATTTCAAGATAATTGTTGGGCACAATATATTGAATGAACCGCATCCAGAGAGAATTTTCGACTCTAAATCTACTCACGTTGAAAATATAAGCCAAAAAAAGTGCAAAATATACTGTTTAGTTTTTATGATTTAATAATCAAATAGATGGAAAGATTGATAAAAACACGCCAATTATTATCGATAGTTCTGCGTATGCCGATACGAACACGTTCAAATATCTCATCCCGATAGATGACGATAAAATTTTATATTCTTTTCATATGTATAAGCCATACGAATGCACAAATCATGAACATAACAACGAAAAATATATTTTATCCGAGCAAAATAAATGGGAAATTTTGGGATAAAAATGCATTGAGGGAATACATGCAGTCTGTGCTTGAATTCCAAAATCGCAATAAAATTCCTTCGAGCAGGATTTTAGTCGGCGAATTCGGAGGGTTCAGAAAGCAAAAAGGATTGGATTTGTATTTCAAAGATTTGGTATCGATTTATAAAGAAAACAATTGGCGCTACGCCTTTTACGCGCTCAGAGAAGACACTTGGGACGGCATGGACTTATGAGCTATGAACTGAAAATTACCATGGAGCTATTGGAAAGCCGTGGAAAAAGGCGAAACTCCAAAGTTAAACAGATCCACATCTCACAACATTTTCCAGAAGGCAACTGGCACAGACCTATGCAGCAACAATGAATTTAAATAATTTTCATAACCGATTACATTGCAAAGCATAGATTAGCGCATATCATTATTGAAAATTACATTGAAGCTTTATAATTATAGCCTATTACAGGCATAGAAATTGCAAGCACAAATTTCGGTGCTGCCCCCACCGATTACGGCTTTGGTAAAATCATATCTGAGCGAAAAACGCTGTCGCTTGGTGTAGTGATAGTGAGCTGTTATAATCGAGAGCAACGGGATAAATGTCGCTATCCATAACTTTGGTACTCAAAAAAATACTCATCATGTTTTTAGGATTATATGTCATATAGAAGAAAGATGTTTACATAACAATATAGAGCAATTCTAAAAATATAATTAAAAAACAGTATATTTTTACAATATAGAAATTGCAGAACTAGAAGCATATCAATTAGAGAATATCCTGATATAAAAAAGAATGTTAATGCTAGCGAGACTACAATAAAAAAGTATATGCCTAAAATCAATTACAAGATATGTAATATATAGGAACTTCTTCTGATTTTCTTATTGGTTTAAAACTCTGTCGCTTTTGGATGAGTGGGTTTGCAGAACACATAATATAGTTACGAAGCAGGTATAGTCTACAACTCAGCGCAAAGATACTATCTTGCAAAAAGAATCGTTGGAGCTTTCCGTTAAATTGCTTGTTGATAAAATTAATCGTCATAATAAATAATTACCATCACATAATGACTAATGGATTGTGTCCTTCAAACAAGACTGTTTAACTGAATTCAACTCATTATTGCCAACTTCCACAATATCAAACGGAAAATAAACATTAAGATATGTAATGCGATGAATTGCACAGGAAAAACGCTCAGCAACAATAGAGTCAGAACATAGTTCGAGAAACATCAAGCATCAGGCAAATTACAAAAAGAAATAAACCAATTTTAACGTGTGATTTTACTCCCCACAGTTCAAACATAACAAAAAAAAGCTAAGTGCACGATTCAGACAATACAGCATACAATATAGTGTAATTCAAACCGCTATACCGCCCAATAAACACCAAAATTCAACTAGCTACTGTTTGGATGGGCCCATCTGGTGCAATATACAAAGTTTTAAAACAAAAATAGAATCTGAAAAAGTTCATTCATGTGTAATTGATTTTAAGCATCCTTTCTTATTATAGTATCGCTAACATTTCTAACAGTTTTTGTTTATAATTAGCATCTATATTTAGAAAACCATTTTTTACAGGAAATTCAAAGTTCTGTTAACAAATTTCTTAATGTTTCTATGGTAAAAGGACTCCACTCCTAACCAGCTCCCACCTCTGGGAAACCGTAACTCCTTCCATTAATATTCCATGAATTTCCAGCGCTCTCACAAAAATATTTATTTATCAATATATCTAAACCACTCATCCTGACGCAACAGAGTCATGGCGAGTACTTCTTTGGGTCTCTAACATTATGGATAGTGACATTTATTTCGTTAGTCTATATTCTAACAGATCACAATTTCTACACCAAACGACAGCTCTTTTCGCTCATATCTAATAAAATTTGCACAAAACAGTAGTTGGCTGACACTATGCCGAGTAGAATTAGTCTGACTTTATTATGTGAAATTCAATAAGCGGAGTGATATCATGTAGATATTAGCAGGATTTTGCTGGTGTTTTTCGAAAAATTTAATCAAAAAAATTCATATTAAAAAAGAGAAAGAAAATGAATACGATTTATAGAGAAATCGGAATTTATAGCGTTAGATTTTTCTGTTTTGAAGTGGCATTTTAGACTGGAGAGTATTTTAGAAAACGAATATTTATCTAAAATTATAGATATGGATACAGAGGTTTTCGAAAATGAAACAGGAAAGTCTATTCTGAAAAAGAAGTATAGATATGTTTGTAATGATTATTCTTCTTCGAAGATATATCTGCTAATACAGGTAATTTCTGATAAAAATATAGAAAATGAATACGTAGCAGGTATCTGCGATGATTCAGAAAAGGCACAGAAGAATATTTATAATTGCAACGATATCGTCATAAATTCTTATAAAACACTATCTATTTCATGAAATTATACGGAGAAAGAAATGAATAATCCGTTATTCATTATTGCCATAATCAACTGTTATTTTCGTTCAGTTTTAATGAAGTCAAACTCAAGCTGAACTTGAGTTTGACAAATTGGCAAGGACGGCCTAGTCAGCTTTTTAAAAAGCTGACTAGCCTTTTTAGCCCGCAGCTGGCATTCGCCAGCAAGGCCGCCGCTTGCCAATTTTTATAGTATTGTTAACAACTTTTATGGTAAACAAAGCTATCACTTCGTTGGTGAGGTTGCCTAACCTCTTCTCTTTAAGCTTATGCATGTCACATTTACATTTAGGATATGTTGATTTTCACCACTCTCACAAAGATATTTCTGTGTCAATATATCTATAAACTCAACAGACTCACGAAACAGTTACTAATCTATGACTAGCGAGTTTTTTCTAAGTATACGAAGCAGCGTTCTTAAATAAATTTCCATAAACATGATGAGTGCTTCTTTGAGCTCTTCAAGTATGGATAGCTGCTATAATCTTGTTACTCTCTATTATACCGCTATACATCACTAACGCAAGCGACAGCGTTTTTCGCCCATATCTTATAAATAATCTATATCAGTCCTTCTAATACTTTTTTTAATTTTCAGGCTCATATTATATGATAGGGCGTTGCCAGTTATATTATGTTTTTATTTGTAAAATAAGAATATCACGTTTGTAGTGGCATTTTACATAGATAACATGCAGAAGTAGAATTATCTTAAGTAAGAAAGCACTTTGTAATACGAAAAATTTCATTCAACACAAATGAAACTCACTTTGATAAAGAACCTTAGTGTTTTTGTCCAGCTTTAAATTCAATAACAGTAAAAACAAGATTTATTTTTTAACTACTCCTGCAAATCATACATACTTCTTTATCCACTGAACTATTAGCGGTAAAGCGATATTCCTTTTTTAGTGCTATTTCAGGCATTAATGATTATGTACAGGACATGCAATTACTTTTATCTCAAACTTCTATTCAATTTTTTCGTAATGCTCACATAAATAATAAATTCTAGCTATATTTTACTGTTAATCCCAAAATATCTTTCCGTGTAAAGTTTTTACGAGCTAATAAGAAAAAAAGATATGAAAATTCTCATGCTTTTAGCGTATTTTGCTGTCATCAAAAGTAACTAGCGTTTTAGAAATATCTTTTTAATAAAAATGCAAAAATTGGATTGTTAAATTCCTGCCAACAATTGAATACTTTCCCTAAAAGAGATACATTTATTATAGTTCTACTGTTTCATAAACAATTAACAACGCATCACATAGAAAGAAATACATTATAGTATAGCCATTTACAAACTGCAAATTGCTCTTTGTTGCTTTGAAATAGACATAGAAATAATTACCGTTCAGCGGAAGATATGTTTGTGAGGAGCCATGAAGAGCTGGAGTAGAAGCGCTCGAAGAGCCATTTGTGGAGAACGTTTCGGTATAGGCGCATTGGGTTGTCAAAGGACTTGCCTTCAGTGTCGATCATTGCGCTCATTTGTTCGACGGCGAAAGATACGAGGACGCAAGCCTTTGTTTCCATGATTTTCACTTTTTCGATTGATGTTTTCTTGTGTTTGATCAATATCTCCTGTCTCAAATTACGATCTTCGCGTTTGTTTATGCGTTCAGCAAAGCTCTCATATAAGTCGTCAGTAAGCATAGATTTCAGCGTATGATGATGAGAATTAGCGAAAGCGTTGAATATAGAATCGAACACTTCCTCAGCTTTTCCCAAAAACGCAACAGCAGAAAAATCGTGAAATCGCTCCTGCAAATTCAAAACTTCCTTGTCAGCAACAAGCGCATTTTCATCATTTTGCGCAGTTTTTATGAGCATCTTTTTGACACATTCGCTCTTTAACTGCTCATCTTTTATGCTAAATTTTACCTTTCCAAACACGCCGAACAACTTCATCAATGTCAAAAACGCAAGAACTGCCAAAATCAATGTAACCATAAAACTCCATCAAAAACAAAAAGGTATTGGCAAGCCTATAAGCCGGGTTCTGTTAGAAGAGAGATCTTCATTGTTGATCATTCATCTAGGCTCAATGTTACCACTGAGCTCAAGCAACCTACCCGAATGACTATGGCCACAGGCAGCCACGAGCGAACTCTCGCCATTCCTATTTGGTCTTGCTTCATGCGGGGTTTGCAATGCCGTGATTGTTACCAACCACGCGGTGCGCTCTTACCGTTCACCATTTCACCCTTGCCTCCTATAAAGAAGGCGGTATCCTTTCTGTTGCACTTTCCCTATCGAAACCTTCTCAAGCTCCGACGCCGGACGTTATCCGGCACATCGCCTGCAAGAAGCCCGGACTTTCCTCTATGAGTCACCTCACAGCGATCAACCAACTAACCAATACTATTCTTAGAATAACACATGACGAGCAAAATGGAAATTACTTTAATAATACAAAGAAAATTTTTACGCGTGACGTTTACAAAAGCGTAGATTTGGAAAACGACGGAACAATTGAGCGGAAATGCAGTTTCAATGATTGTTAGATAAGAGTGCAAAATATAGCTTCAAAATCAAAAATAAACTAGAAAAGAACATGGAGCTTGCTTAAGAAATACGATTCTTTTGCATAAAATGTAAATTGCGGAAGCATAGATTTGGTTGTGAGCGGAATAAAGGAAAGTGCGCAAAAGACATAGCGCTAAGAAGAGGTGCTCTGATTTTGCATCTTGAAGACGCAGTTATTCAAAATAATAGCAATAATTTTTGCGGAGATATTTGTAAATTAGTTCAGCGAATGAATGGGCTTGATTGGCGCGCTTTATACACTGGTTAAGCAAAAACGTAATAAGTTGTAAATTCGATTTCATAGATGGGAAATTTGTATAAATATACAAATAAAGAGTATTATTAGAATTTGTATTGCCGCTCGCAGAATATAGAGTGCTGTTTATTGAATATGAAAAGCAATATGTACCCACGCAAATCCTCATATAAAATGCCTAACAAGTAAATCAGAAAACATGTTTTAGTTAAATTGTAATAATTTCATTATTAATAACGACAGGCAAAATATAATTACAAGTTGGTCGCAGTATTTGAGAGTGTAAAATCATAAAAATACATAGTTCTGAGGAAAACTATAATATTTATATTCTAAGTTGGATAGATATTGCTTAGAATGAGTTTCAAAATCCAGGTTTCAACACGTAGAAAAAGTGGTAATTTCTGCTACTATTTTGTTTTTGCAAGGTTTGAAATTATAAAAATATAAAGCGAGCATTACGTAATCGTTTAAAATGTCGCATTCGCAAATAAAATTAGTTGCATTATATAATAAATTTATTAGATTGGCGGCAATTGCTTTTAAAGCCAAGTTTATATCTAATATTTTTGATTGCTAATTCTTCTCGATGATCGATAAAATATTATTGCTTTTTGAGAGGTTTTGATTTTTATTACACAGAAACAAATACACAAACAATTTTATAAAAATATTTGTTTTATTGTCGCAAATATTTTGTTTATACCATACGGAATATTACCTTACTGTATTTTTTAAAGAAAAAATATTAATGAAATACATCAAGCAAAATTGTGACTGGTATTTCAGCAATCTTAGTAATCAACTGTACTCCGCTATTAATAAGAACGCTGAATATATTATATGCCGTGGTCTTACTACTGAGAATATTAGTAAATTTTTATTATACATTGCATATCCTATCGGCGATTTTCTCTCCAAATTTCCTATTATTCTACAAACGAGCTAAACTGAAGGAGTGCATGCAATTTGTTCTGTGCGCACTCCATATGAGGAATTCCCTAAAATTTAGCTAAAAACATACATGCAAAAGTTCGGCCAAAACGGCTGCAGCGCTAAACGTCCAACTAAATATTTGAGTGTTTCAATGAGTTGCTAATGCATACTCAGAAAATGTTAAATGGGTATGAAAATGTAGGTAAATATTGAAGAATTCACATCAATATGCTATTATTAAATGGTGGCGTATTATGGAAATGTTAAGAAGGACATCAGCTGAAATCGCATTTTTGTCGACAAAAAATCTTTATAGATTATATACCATAAGATATTAGAATAGAGCGCTTTCTTTACGCAATGCTTTATTATAAAATCCATTTTCCAGTTTTTGAGAAAAAATCTGAAAATTAAATAAAATATATAAGAACGGCTTTACTTGCGGCGTAATTAAAGTATAGCAATTCAATATTTCAAAATAATTCTCTGAATTTCTAATATAGCGGCCTACTCTCGCAATAAATAAAGTAAATGTTCAGGCAATCTACATTTGCAAACAATAACTCTCATGTTATCAATATTTGTTTTAGTCAAACTTAAAGCACTAACATGAAGTATTTATTATAATATATTAAGCATTCTGAGATGCCTCTACTATTTCAAACCTAAGAATGTGTATCAGGTGAAATTTTATTAAGAAAAATTAGCGATACGCTTACTGTTGACTTCAGAAGCTAACATAAACTATTAAATATATATATTAGCAATACTTAAATGAAGACTGTTAAACGAAATTTTGTAATAATTAAGAGACCTCTATTCGACATATAAAAATCTGATATATTACATGGCTCGCTCTAATAATGCTTAACGTGCATTAACAATAAAATATACTAATAAAATTTATACAGAGAAGATCTTATATTAAGTGATGCTTATTATTGATACGCGTAATTATTGCAAAATCTTATACATTAATGAATGAAGTAATGCTGGAAAAGTGATATAAATGGGTTACTGTAACTTTGCTGTTAAATAGTTCTGCCATTCAATAATTTTTGCAATTATCTTAATAGATATAGACGATTTCTGTTTTAAAAATAGAGCGCATTCAAAATATGCGAAAATGATAGCTATTTACATATAATTTTTTCTAATCTTTAGTTGGCGAGTTCTTTTTTGCTCAATTTCGCAATAGAAATTTTGACTAAATAAATGTTTCAGAGTTATATAAAAGCTTTTATGTTTGTTTCAAAGATGTATTCCATATCGTTAACAGATATAATGTTATTTGACAAAAAAAATAAATATTTTAAAGCGCCAATAAAAACTAATATTAATACTTTTACATATGCTTGATTTAAGTTCTGCTTATAAAACAACTTATTTCAAACAAGCGATTGCTATAATGCTGTATTTTGAATAATTATTAGTAATTTTATGGTAATTTTTGTAGAAAAATACTAAAATTTTTCTTTTAATTGAGCTAATGCGCCTGTTGAAATATATAAATAAGCGTCTATAAGCAAGATTTAAAATCTATAAAGTGCATAAAAATGCTATTTCTAGGTCGAACATTAAAGAATGTCATTAAATTATTTTTAATGACATCATTATATGTTTTGTTAGAGATGACATACACTGCAGAATTGCCTAGATTGAATTTTTTACATTTTTATCCGATACTTTAATCAGTGCTTTTTTGATATGTGTTTGGCGTTATTTGTGTCTGTGTTAACTGAGAAGATAGAGAAAGAGATAGAGGGGATTGTTGGAGAGCTAGGTTGTTGCGTTGTTAGGGTTGCTGTGTTTGGGGCGCCCGATCTAAAGACTGTTCAGGTAATGTTTAAAAAAAAACGATGGGACTCCCGCTGCTCTTGACGATTGCAGCAAAGTTAGCAGTGCAGTTTCTATTGTTTTGGATGTTGCGAACATTATGAAGAACCGTTATAACTTGGAAGTTTCATCGCCTGGAATCAATAGACCTCTCGTTAAAAAAGGCGATTTCGAGAGGTTTGTTGGAAAGCATGTTGTAATAAAAACATACATTCCATATGCTGATCAAAAAATGTTCAAAGGAATGTTGTTTTCAGCCATGGAAAATGGTATAGAATTACGGTTGGAAGGTCCATCGTGCGATGATTCTTCGTTTGTTAGTTTTTCTTACGCAGACATCTCTTCCGCATATATAGATGGGGTGAAACAGTAGACGACTCTGCATTTTGGAGAATTTTTTTTAAGTGAGCAGGAAAGTAAAAACTGAAGAAAAGAACTTTATTGGAACAAGGACGGAAATCCTGCAAGTTGCCGATATTGTTGCGCGAGACAAGGGTATAGATCGCGATGAGATTTTGGAGGCAATGGAGGAAGCTATATTGAAGTCCGCCCAGTTGAAGTATGGCACGGACAAAAATATTGCGGCTCGTATAAACAGAAAGAATGGCGATATCGAGCTGCTCAGGACATTCGAAATAGTCTTTGAAGTGAACGACCCAGAAAAAGAGATCTCGCTTAAAGCGGCTCGTTCGACAAATCCGGAGGCGGAGATAGGCGGCACTGTCGAGGAGCGATTGCCTAACATCGATTTTGGCCGAGTTTCAATTCAATTAGCAAGGCAGGTTTTGGTTCAACGCGTTCAAATGGCCGAGCATAATAAGCAAATCAAAGAGTTCAAAGAGCGTGTTGGCGATATGATAAGCGGTGTCGTCAAACGAGCAGAGTTTCAAAATGTTATTCTCGATGTAGGCCATGCTGAAGGTATTTTGAAAAAATTTGACCTCTTGCCTAACGAAAATTTCAATATCGGAGACAGAGTTAAGGCCTACCTTTATGCACTCAATGACGATGCTTCCATGCCACTTTTGCAGCTTTCTAGAACTCATTCTGGATTTTTGAAGAAGCTATTTGAACAAGAAGTTCCTGAAATTTATAGCGGAACTGTCAAGATCATGGGGGTCGCAAGAGAGCCTGGCAGTAAAGCGAAAATGGCAGTTTTTTCGTCTGATTCAACGTTGGATCCAATTGGTGCTTGCGTTGGCATCAAGGGAGCTCGGGTGCAAGCCGTTGTTGACGAGCTTAAAGGCGAAAAAATTGATATAGTTCTATGGGACGACAACACAGCTAGCTTCATAGTCAATAGTTTGGCTCCAGCTGAAGTCAAGAGATTGGTCATGGAAGAGTCTGGAAACAGGGTCGATGTCGTCGTTCCAACCAATCAACTAAGCGGAGCTATTGGGCGCCGGGGGCAGAACGTTCGTTTGGCGTCGAAGCTAACTGGTTGGACGATCAGCGTCATAACAGAGGAACAAGACGCGGCCTACAGAACTGCCGAAACAACTCGTCTAGTCAAGCTTTTAATGGGCGCTCTTGATGTTGACGAAATGGTTGCGCATTTGTTAATTGGAGAAGGATATTGCCTTGTTGAAGATTTAGCGAATGTTAGTTTGGAAGAACTTTCCGTAATCGAAGGGTTCGACGAAGACATTGCGTCCGAAATCATCAATAGAGCAAAAAGTTATTTGGAGGCAAAACGGCTTAGCATTGACAAATTATGTCAAGAGAAAAACGTCCAACGAGATTTAATCGAGTGTGGGTTGATCAGATCGGAATTGCTTGAAATGCTGATTAATTCCGATATAAAAAATTTAGACGATCTTGGGGCGCTCTCGTCCGATGAGCTAATTGATATAACTGAAAATTCTCTGAGCAGAAAAGAAGCAGAAGCTCTCATAATGAATATTAGAGGAAAATGGTTCGGAGGGTCAAAAAAAATTGATGCTTAATCACTCTATATCATTTGTTAATGGCCTTAGGATTGCAAATATTACGATACGTTTTAGGAGTTGGCAAATTTATAGTTATATAAGTAACGAAATAATTGATATTTGGCCAAACAAGAGAAATAATTTTTGTTGTAATAACAATTTATTTTTAAGCTCTGCAATGAATTATTGGAATCGTATTAGTAGAGCAATAAAAATTGATTCATTTGTTAATTCTCTAGATAAAAATGGAAGATTTTACGATAAATATCAGAATTGTTTGCCTAAACACAACGCTGAAAGTTTGTCAAATATTCATCAGACGCTTTATAATCAATCTTTGTTTGTGAATATTATTAGAGAAAAATGTTTGCTGTTTAACAATATTGTTAGTAAAGCAACTTGCTTTCGCGAATACAAGTCTGAAGTTTTGCGATGTTGCAATATCAATAGCTTCCTATCATGCGCAGACGCTATTAAAGATCGTAATATATTTGATATCTGTTTAAATAAACATGGAAATTTTAACTGTAATAAAAAGGAATTTTTCAAAAGAAATCACTGTGTTCATAAAATAAAGATTGCTCGAAATATTTTGGCAAACAAAACAGCTTGTAATTATAACTTATTCTCACTGGTGAATTTTATGAACATAGCGCTTAATGTTTTCAACATACTTTGCGATATTTTTTTTAAATTTGTGTGCAAAAGCGAGAAAATTTGCTCTTGCTGTATAAATATAGTTGATTTTGGTAGTAAAAATAAGTATAATATGCTTATTAATGGATTGTATAAATTGGAGGTTTTTAATGGCAAGTTCTGATGAAAAAATTATTTCTCTTGCTGACGAGCAGAAAATGGCAAATTCTAATGTTCAAAGCAAGCGGGAACGAAAGACTATCACGCTGAAATCAGTTGGCAATGGTTCGTTTCCTAGAGTGCAACAACAGGGGAAAACGGTAGAGGTAGAAATAAAAAGAAACAATAGGCTTTTGGTTGTTGATTTGGATTCTAATAAGAAGTCTAGCTTCAAAAATTCTGCGGTGCAAAATGATAAACCTCGTAGTGTCGGTAGCTTGACAGATCTGGAGTTCAAGGCTCGTGTCAAAGCTCTTCAGGAATCTATGAAGGAGGAACTAGATGCAATTTCTACGCAAACAACTCCTTTGGCTCAAAAAGCAGAGTCAGACGCTCAACAGATTTCTGAGGCAGAAACTCCGATTTTGACTGTTATTCAACCTAAGCAAAATTCAAAGCCAAAAGAGTCTCCGCCATACGAAAGCAGAAGAACTCCGTTTCGACCTGCCTCTTCTAAATCTATGCCTATGAAAAAACCTGAGAATGTTGTTTTCAAAGCGGCTGAATATTCGCGCTCTAATTCTTCTAAAACAGCTCCAAAGCCTGCAAATTCCAAAGATTTGCCAGCTACTTCTTTTTCAAAACTTCCACCTGCAAAACTACGGCCAAAAACT
>BNWD01000023.1 GCA_025998575.1 Alphaproteobacteria bacterium
AATATTGAAAAAAAATATTTGAATCTATTTTAGATAGAAGTTGGTATGCGTAAGTATTGCAAGAGCTGTAGTTTAAGAAACTACTGAATACAAAAATTGAGTAGTAAGGATTGTAATAGTACACAAAGTTTTGTAGATAATAGTGTAATATATGTAGCAAGAAAGAAGTATTGCCATAACGTTGTACCTCGAAGGAACCGTATTTTAGAGAATAACAAGGATTTAATGATATTGAAATGAGGCTTGAGAAAGAAAAGAAATAGTTGAAAGATATTGCTCAGAGATGGACGAGTTTTATACTTAATTTAAAAAAGAGACTCGTATCAAAATATGAACTGCGGTTGACAAGAACAGACTCTGTTTTTAGTGCGGCTGAGGTAGACTGACTATAAGTTACCAAATCAGAAGCATGTTTAGTAGAGTCTTACAACGTCAGTGCGAAGGTATTAGCTTGCAAGATTGCGCCATCAAAAAGGGGATTTTAAACCTATTACGGATAGATATAGTATATAGCAAATGCTTGAAGGCATTTGAACCAGATATTTGTATATATGTAAGTATGCGCAAGTATTGCAAGATAGGCATTTTAGTAAAGGACTGGATACAGAAATGGAAGAGCAAGGATTGAAATCGTACTCAGAGTTTAGAAGATAATAGCGTAAAATAAAGTCTGTTGCCACATGAATGAAACTGGTTTCGAAGAATAACGAAGATTTTAGGAGAAATATTCGATAAATTTTTGGGATAGCCAACCAGTTACGGTTTTGATAAACTTCTCATCAGCAAGCTATAGAGTTTTAAATCAAAAAGATAATCAGAAGAAGTTTACTCATATTTATCCATATCTTGTAATTGATTTTATACATACTTTCTTATTATAGTATCGCCAATATTTTTAACAGCTCTCGTAAAATAGAGCCGCGGAATAATTACCATTTATATTTAGAAATTCATACATAACACCACGCAATAGTTAAACCTGTTGAGTTTTTCTTTTCAAGCCCATTTTTTTCACAAGAAATTCACAGGCTTGTTAACACTTTCTTAATGTTTTTGCATTAAGTATATGTTGATTTTCTCTACTCTCATAAAAATATTTTTGTGTCAAGAGTTATATAAACCACTCATCACGAGGCAACAGAGTCATGATGAGTATTTCTTTGAGTCTCCAAGTTGTGGATAGTGACATTTAGCTCGTCGCTCTCGATTATAACAGCTCACCATCGCTTCTCCGCAAGCGAGCCCTATCTTCGCTCAGATTTAATAAATGTTACACGTAACAGTAATCTGTGGGGCCATTCCTGATGACAGTTATTTATGGCTAAATTTTCATAAAATTATCGCTTATCTGGTGATTTTTGTTATAATTTCTGGTAAGTTTTTTAATTTTATGAAACATTTATGAATAAAGTTTTTGCAAAAATTTTATTATGCTCTGCAATGGCTTCAACGGCCATGTCAATGACTAAGACTAACGTGAAGCGACAACAGATTCCTAATGGCTTTTTAGCTGTTGTTTTGAATCCTGGTCGCTGTTGTTCTGACACTTTTAACGTTGTTTGCTCATATGCTTTGCAGTTTTGCTTGTCGGGTGCTTGGCCTAGTAATGTTAATTCTTGGACGTTCAACGCTGATCCTTGGGCTCGGCTTTACTGGGACGCTTTGCATTGGTGCTTGAAGGATGACAATAATTCTGGGTGGCTTGCTGATATTTCTTCTTTGCAGTTTACGAATAAGTCATTGTTTTTTGCGTCTTTGGCTAAATTCTTGGGGTATTCTGAGCGTAATTTGTCGGGCATTTGTTGGTGGGCTTTGCGCATTGCCGATGGGGGGCCGTTAAGTTTTGCCCTGGTTTGAAGTTGAACAGTTTGCTGGGTTGGTGTTGTGTCGTTACGTCTAGGGCTTCGAAATTGAATAAGCATGTCGCTTTGGATTTTGATCAAGATGAGCTGTTAAATGTTCTTTCTTCTGGCGCGTTAGATCAGAATAATCTTGGTAGTTCTGTTATGGGGGCGGCGTATTTTGCTTTGCTGGTTATGCATTATGCTGCTTACGTTCCTGACGGAAAGCTTGATAGGCGTTTGCTTGATGAGGCAGTTTGACCAATTAATTCGCCAAAGTTGCAGTAAAATCTTAGCTTGTTGATAACCGCATTGTGAATAAGGCTAATGGATGGGAACTGGAAGACTCGATGGATAATGGCTTTCGGTGATCATAGGGCTTCAATCTTGGAATAACTTTTTTAATCGGTTGTCTTATTCTTTTAGTCCTCTTTATTGGGGGTTATCATTAGGACTCTTTGCCTTCGCCAATAAATCAGCCTCTTCTTGTCGATAATTATGGACAGAATAATGATGGCGTGGTTGTGAGTTGCTTTTGTTCTTTTTCTTGGTCTAAACTGGTTGGGGTTTGTATGGCTGTTGGTTCTTATAAGACAGAGCGTTATATTTGGGAGGCTTTGCCTCGGTGGTGATGGTCCGTTTGCCTTGATTCTTTTTTGGGAACTTAAAGCTTTCGAGTCGTAGAGCGACTAATTTTGATGATAAAACTTTAGCGATTGTATTTGGTTTGTTTCTTTGCTATACTCATTCGACGAGTTTCATCTTTATTTCATTAGGAGACGTTTGTGAACAAATTTTTCGTAAAATATTTACTCTGCTCAGCTATAGCAACAACCGCAATGGCGATGCATCAATTTCCAAATTCGCCGGGTTTTCCTCCTCAGCAGCAATTTCCAAATTCGCCGGGTTTTCCTTCTCAGCAGCTATCCACGACTGATCCGTTTTTGGTGATTTTACCGCGTAGTCCTTCTGTGCAACCGCCTTCGTTTTACGGTGCTGCTTCGGGCAATGCACCGGTGCTTCAAAATGGTCAGGTTTTCTCATGGCCTGCTACTCACATTCCTGCTACGTGTGCTCCACAAGTGGGTGATAGTGCTTTCTTGCATCAGTCTCAGGTTAATTGGCCTTCTGTGCAACCGTCTTCGTTTAACGGTGCTGCTTCGGGCAATTCACAGATTCTTCAAAATGGTCAGGTTTCCTTCGGACCTCTGACACGATTTCCTCATCAATTTACTGCTCAGAGTGCTCAATATGGTGGTTCTAGTGCTTCCATGCAACCGTCTCTGGGTAATTGGCCTTCTGTGCGCCAGCCTTCGTTTAACGGTTCTGCTTCGGGCAATGCTCCGGTGCTTCAAAATGGTCAGGTTATCTCATATCCTACTCATCAATTTCCTATTCAGCGTGCTCAACAAGTTGGGTTACCTTCTGGCTTATCTTCTCTCTCGGCAAATTTGGATCCTTTTGTACAAGGTTCTTTGGTTAAGATTCAATTGCATTCGGGTCTATGTTCTGCTGCATGCTCCACTGACAACTCACCGATCAGCTTTCCTCGTGCACGTTTAGGTCGGCTTTCTGTGGTGGTTGGCGCGTCAACTGACAGTCACAGGCCTGCTTGGTATGCCTTTTGTTCTTATGTTCCGACGACGGGACCGTCATGGTGGGCTAGAATTTTCCCTATGTTTGTTCTTCCTGTTAAGCAAATGTTTTACTCTCTTAACGGGCAAAAACGGCAGGTCTCTTCTGATGACAAGGATCGCATTGCTAAGAAACGCGAGTTAACGAGTTTTGTGAATGGCTGCTTTGGTCTTGATCCTGATGCTGATCAAGCTAATTTTACCGCTATTTGTTGTGTGCTTGAACCTTGGTGGGATGTGGTTGTTTCGATGTCTTCTAAGTTTAATTCGGGCAGCACTCCTGATTCTACGTGGTTTAATAGCATTTTGACGGAACTTGTTTCTGTTTTTCATCCTGGGGTTTGCTCTGACTATCTTTCTGTTTGGAATGGGTTTTTTGACAAATATTTGTCGACTTTTGACAAATATCATATTCAATATGGGCGTTCAAACCACTCTTACATGGCTGACATACAGTCTTTCTTGGAGTTCTGTCGGAAGTGCGCTTTCAATGCGGATTCGTGGCAGAATTTTCCTGTGGAGTTGAGGAGGCTGGGACAATTTCATTTTTAATGTTTTTTTTCGCTCATCTGTTTTTGGTGTATTAACGTCATATGTCATTCACGTGATTGCATAGTCGCTTGTGTGATGTAGTGCAAATTATCAAAAGTGTTGCGCTGAGGCTGTCGTTATGGCAGTCTCTTCTTTTTGTTCTATTTAATTAGTGTTAGTTTTTCGATTGATGAATAGCTCTTAATTATCGCAATGCGTCGTGCAAATACGTGGTGTCTCTGATAAAACTATCTATAATGATGTGTTCGAATGCTTAGATTGCTTGTTTGGTGATTTTTTGCTACAATTTACTTGTAGTTATTTGATTTATTAGGAGGTCTTTATGAATAAGTTTTTCATGAAATTTTTGCTCTCTTCCATAGTGGCGACAAACGCCATGTCAAATCAGTCCGCTTTATTGCCAAATTCTTTTCCCTCTCCGACTAGTTTTAACGATTCAAAGGTTGACTGTTCGAACGATATACTGCGAGATTGCTTGGACTGTAATTGGACACCCTGATTTTGTTTTGCGATGGCGGAGTAATCCTTGGCTGAAGGAATGGAATGGTTTTGAATGCGCTGTTTATCGTTTGTTTCATTTTGCTTGGGGGGATGATCAGTGGAGGTCTCATGATGTCGGGTTGGCATCTAGCTGTTTTCGTGTGAGCAATAATAACTCTACTGCTGCTTTGCTTCGTCGGATTGATTTATTGTGTGGTTATTTATATCAGAATGTTATGACTAAGTTTTATAATAATTTGTACTCTAATTTGACGATCACGAACATGATAGGCGGTGTTGATGTGCTGCAAAAACCTGTTGTTGTTAGAAACATATGGGCTACATTGATATTTGGATCTACCGAATCATATTGTTTTTGTTCTAAACTTTCAGTGAGTCAGAAACAAATTGTTGAGTGGTTTTATGATTCTGCTGGCTATTTAACTGATGTTCTTTTGGCTCTTTCTGATTTGATTGTGTCGGCTCATGATAAAGTTACTGCTTTGAATTTGATTAAAGGCGCCTCGAAACACGCTAGTGATTTCGCTGGCCGAATTGGTGATTCACCGCATAATCTGTTCGCTCTCTTCGATTCACTGCATGAGTTCGTTGATATGCATTGGGAGAATTTTGTCTCTTTATGACTTTTTTCGATACTGTTTTTTGTCCACATCGTGTATCATTTTCCTGATTACATATTTATTAGTCTGAGATAGATGTCGATTATTATTTATGCCTGCCTTTTACCGCCAGGTATAATGCAAGTGCGAGAATCTCTGATAAGGATATCTATTTAGCAGGTGTGGATATTGCCGATAAGTTACGGTAACTGTAAAGTTTATTAGGGCTGAGCACGCGATCGCTTGCGGTCGTGATGGCGAGATAAATGTCTCTATTTTTGCTGTTTGTACTTCGTATACTTAGAGAAAAAACTCAGTAATCATAAATTCGTAAGCATTTTGTGAGTCTATTGAGTTTATATGATTATTGACACAGAAATATTTTTATGAAGCTTGCGGAAATTAACAGAATATTAATGTGATATGCGTAAGCTTATGCTTAAAGCATAAAGGGAAGGAGTAAGTCCACTATAGGAATGGAGTCTTTTAACATAAAAGCATTAATAAAGTGTTAACATAACTGTGAATTTCTAAATATAGATAATAATCATAACCAAAAACTGTTGGAAACCAATAGCACATGAGATGTTTATCAAAGCCGTATCTAGCCCTTTTTTTTGCTTGTCTCTGGAATGTGGTAATGTGTGGGATTTGGAGTTGCCATATGGATTTTTGTTTAAGCGTCTTGTGTCATTTTGTCATGCAAATGTGGCTGTTGTTAGTTTTGCGATCGATGTGAAGATGGGCGCCAGTGGCAGGTTAATTGCTGCGCGTATGTTGGATATTTTCACAAATTTGTTGTTTGGCTCTCCATACAAACCTCTGAAATTTAAAAAATTGAGTGAGAATCAGAAGCTGGTTGTTTATTTTGTCTGTGATTGGGCTAAGCCGTTTGAGTATAGTATTCGTTTGCTCTTTGTTGTTAATGAGGCGCGTAAGCACTTTGTTTCGATTCGGTGAGCCGATTATACTGTTTTTGGTTTTGTTATTTGTTCGCATCATGTATCATTTTCCTGATTACATATTTATTAGGCTGAGATAGATGTCGATTATTAGAAGTGTGGTGGCGAGGGAAATCTTGGATTCTCGTGGAGTTCCGACTGTTGAGGCTAAGGTAGTGTTGGAGTCGGGAGCTTTTGGCGTGGCTGCTGTTCCTTCAGGGGCTTCCACTGGGGTTCACGAGGCCTGTGAATTGCGTGATGGTGGCTCGCGGTATGGGGGCAAGGGCGTTTTAACGGCTGTCAATAATGTTAACACCACGATCAAGGATGCGGTTGTCGGTCACTGTGCTTTGGATCAGCGCGCTCTCGATTCTTTGCTTTGCTCTTTGGATGGTTCGGCAAACAAGTCCGTTCTTGGGGCTAATGCTATTTTATCGGTGAGCATGGCTTGCTGCGTGGCTGCGGCGGATTTCTGTTATTTACCAGTCTTTCGCTATTTGGGTGGCGTTCCTTCGGGCACTGCATCGAAGCCTATGCTCAATGTCATTAATGGCGGTGTTCATGCGGATAACGCTCTGGATATTCAAGAGTTCATGATAGTTCCTTTGTCGGCGGTTTCTTTTTCTGACATGCTTGAACAATCTGTTGCTGTTTTTTCGTCTTTGAAATCTATTCTTCGCTCCAAAGGTCTTTCTGTTAACGTTGGTGACGAAGGCGGCTTTGCTCCCGCTCTTTCTTCAACTTTGGATGCTCTTGACTTGCTGTCGGGAGCTATTAACAATGCTGGTTTCGTTCCTGGATCTGATTTCGGAATTGCACTTGATGTCGCAGCTTCTTCTATGTTTGATGATTCTTCGTATAAAATTGACGGGAATTCTTTGAACAGCGACTCTTTGATTGATTTTTATGCTAAGCTGATCGACTCTTTTCCTATCGTTTCTATTGAGGATCCGTTCGCTGAAGACGATTGGGCCGCTTGGGCGGCTTTTACCTCTTCTGTTGGCGATAAAATTCAAATAGTTGGCGACGATCTTTTTGTGACTAATCTTACTCGACTTCGTCGTGGCATTTCGGAACAATCTGCTAATTCGATTTTGATCAAGCTGAATCAGATTGGGACTGTTTCGGAAACACTGGATACTATCTCAGTCGCTAAATCGTCAGGGTTCTCTTTTGTCGTTTCTCACAGATCAGGAGAGACTTCGGACTCTTTTGTCGCTGATTTGGCTGTAGCTACTGGGGCTCCTTTCGTTAAATTCGGCGCTCCTTCTCGTGGAGAACGGTTGGCGAAGTATAACAGGCTTTTAACTATTGCTGCTTAACTCTTTCTCTCTTCGATAACAGCTCGGTGCGTAAATATTGAGCTGTTATCAATTCGTTTTCCATTCAATTTTGAAATATCGTGTTTACATTTTGTTTGGCACTGGGTATTCTAAAAATCTAGAGATACGGAGGTGTTAAGTGTATTTTTTAAGGAGTTTTTTATGATAAAACTAAGAAAAATAATTCTATCAGCTATGTGTTGCTGCTCGCTTGCTAGTAACGCTATGTGTGATGAACATTATCAGGTTCTGCCGACTGATCGTTTGCCTGTAAATGCTGCCAATTTTCCGGATATTTGGGTTTTTGCAAACGCAGTTTGTGATTTCGTAAAAGGTTTCGAGCGTGGATCTTTTGGCTTTCCTCTTGGTTTTGACGTTACTGTTGATGAGCGCCTTTTGATTTCTTTGATGGCTTGCTTCTCGGATGCTATGGGGCAGCGGCATTTTGGAATCTCAGGTGGTGTGGGATTTGGTAGGTCGGTTTGCTAATATGGAATCGGCCCTGGATCTTGCTTCGTTGGAAACAATGGATCGTTCTGCCATGGAACTCCTTGTCTCGGGCTTTGATGATTTTGTTGGACCTTTCTACTGTTTATGTTGCTAATAGCGAACAGACGACGTGGGACAACTCTTTGTTCTCTCACTTGGTTGCCTTTTCTTGTCCTATGTTTTTGTGTTTTTACGGCGGTTTTAACTTTTCATCTGATTTCATCTCTGGCGTCATTTGTAAGTTGTTTTCTGTGTAGGCAGTCGAACAGCTGCATTAGGAGCCTGGGGTTTGGGTATGTTCGAAAAAGGTTATTGATTCTATTATGAGAACTGGCATTAATTCTAATGGAATGAAGTTAAAACAGTTGCAGCAGAGTTTTAATTCTAATCCTAATAATCCACCCAATCCTAAAGTTGTTGATGAAGGATGGTTTGCTTTCTCTGCTGCTGGAGACCTCTGCCATAGTTGAAGAGTGGCCTGATAATTTAAGAGAGGGGTTGTGATAATGAGCCTATTGTGCAATTTTACGCCGTTATAACTTTCATTGAGAAATCTGATAAATGCTTATTCCATACTATGTTAAGAGACTGTTTGCTGACACATGGTTATTGAGTTATTGCAAAATGACTTTATTGGACAGCCGCTCTGCGCGAGAATGCAAAATCCGACTATAATCTGGGTTAGTTAATGTGGTAACAGTCTACAAAGATATTTGCTATTCGGTAGGTCTCCCATTGAATAATGCTAAGATGTTGAATTTGTGGATATTAGTAATAGATGCTGATGCGCTCAGATGGAAACAACTTTTACAGGATAGAAAAGAATTTATTGCGCATAGCAATCACTCAGTAAGTATAGCTTATGTCTGATATGTCAAATTTCAACAGATTCATATTCTACTTTCCAACGATTATCTGAGAGAATATGCGTGTCTAGTGTTTAACTCGAAGCACATAACACAAAAATTTAATTTTCCTGCCTAAATACAAAAAAGGGACTATGCGTATGAACTTAATTTCGCTCTCTCGTATGTTTTGAAAAAACTCAATAATGCTTTTTTTATTCCTTTTTCCATTGATGAGTGAACGAGTAAAAAAATTTAAAACGAATCGTAATGAAACACTGTATAAAGCCACCAGCAAAGATCTTCGCTCAATGCTGCTTTTGTTTAATAGGTCTGTTTTATTTATCGAAGATCAAAGCAAAAACAACTTTTCGTTTGTGCTTAATATTGATTGGATATCGCAGAATCCATAAGAATTATGAAAACCGGAGTTTGTAGCAAAATGAGCTCCGGTTTGGTTGTAAAATATTATTTATTTAGGTCTTTGAAGTTGCTGTCGACGACTGTTTCGTCAGCTGGTTTATCAGACGTGTTTTCAGTCGCGGAGGCGGCTTGCATATCCTTATAGACCATTTCTCCGATTTTCATCGAGGATTGTGTGAGTGATTGCGTTTTCGAGCGTATATCGTCGACGTTTTCACCTTTTATCGCCTCTTTCAGATCGTTCAAATCTGCCTCAATCTTGCTCTTTTCATCAGCCGAAACCTTGTCTCCATAGTCTGCCACTCCCTTTTCTGTCGCGTTTATCAGCGACTCAGCATGATTCTTCACATCAATCAACTCCTTGCGTTTGGCGTCTTCTTGAGCATTCAGTTCAGCGTCTTTTAGCATCTTCTGAATGTCCTCTTCGGAAAGGCCACCAGAAGCTTGAATTCGAATCTGTTGCTCTTTTCCAGTCGCCTTATCCTTCGCCGAAACATTGACTATGCCGTTTGCGTCGATGTCAAAACTAACCTCGATCTGCGGCATACCGCGCTTAGCAGGAGGAAGACCGACGAGATCAAATTGACCGAGCAGTTTGTTTTGCGCAGCGATCTCGCGCTCTCCTTGGAAAACCCGAATAGTAACAGCAGTTTGGTTATCCTCAGCAGTTGAAAACACCTGACTTTTCTTAGTCGGTATAGTTGTGTTCTTCTCGATCAAACGCGTGAAAATGCCGCCAAGAGTCTCAATTCCAAGCGACAATGGCGTCACATCAAGCAGTAAAACGTCTTTGACATCGCCAACTAAAACGCCTCCTTGAATTGCTGCGCCTATGGCCACGACCTCATCAGGGTTGACGCCCCTGTTAGGCTCCTTGCCGAAAAAGTCTTTGACTGTTTCAATGACCTTCGGCATACGAGTCATACCACCAACTAAAATTACCTCCTTAATATCGGAAGCAGAAAGTCCTGCATCCTTCAGCGCCATCTTGCAAGGTTCAACAGTTCGTGCAATCAAATCGGCAACTAAAGACTCGAATTTCGCGCGAGTCAGCTGCATGTTCAAATGTTTTGGGCCGTTCGAATCGGCAGTAATAAACGGCAGGTTGATATCCGTTTGCATAGCCGAAGACAGTTCAATCTTAGCCTTCTCAGCAGCCTCTTTGAGCCTTTGTAGAGCCATCGTGTCTTTTCTCAAATCGATGCCATTTTCGCGCTGGAATTCCGAGACGATATACTCAATAATGCGTGCATCAAAATCTTCGCCGCCAAGGAACGTATCACCATTCGTTGCCTTCACCTCAAAAACCCCATCTCCAATTTCCAAAATCGAAACGTCAAATGTTCCGCCACCGAGATCATAAACAACAATAGTACCACTAGTTTTTTTGTCCAGGCCATAAGCAAGTGCAGCGGCCGTTGGTTCGTTTATAATGCGCAGGACCTCAAGACCAGCGATACGCCCAGCGTCCTTCGTTGCCTGACGCTGCGAATCGTTGAAATAAGCAGGAACCGTGATAACGGCCTGCGTAACCTTTTGGCCCAAATGCGCCTCGGCAATCTCCTTCATCTTTTGCAAAATAAACGCACTGATCTGACTCGGACTATAATCCTTTCCGCAAGCGTTGACCCACGCATCTCCTTGATCAGATTGCACAATATTATAAGGAACCAGCTCCTTGTCTTTCGATGTCAACGGATCACTATAGCTGCGGCCAATCAAGCGTTTTACGCCAAAAATCGTGTTCTTTGAGTTCGTCACAGCTTGCCGTTTTGCCGGCTGTCCAACCAATGTTTCGCCGTTATCTTTTAGCGCAACAATGGACGGCGTCGTCCGCGTTCCCTCGAGGTTTTCGATGACCTTTCCGCTTCCAGCTTCCATAATCGCAACGCATGAATTCGTCGTTCCTAAATCAATTCCTATAACTTTTGCCATAATTATTCTCCTTTACAAAATTTCGAATGCATTTTAGCACTCTCTCCTTCCTTCTGCTAACAGTATCTCAAAAAAATTTCTTTTAGGCAAGAAAAAAATGGGGCGACAACTATTTACGGTCATGACACTGCTTGCCAGCCTCAATCCACATACAATCTCAAGCTTTGCTTAGCTTGAGTTTGACTCTAAATAAATTCCTCTTAATTAAAACATAAATACTCATTCGTTTTCACGAATTATCTAAGTTTTTCTGAGAGCTGTGTATTTAACCTGAAGTTAGAGCTGAGGCTCTATAAAGATTTTCATGAAAGTTTAGAAGCGGTTATGCCCTTTGCATAATCTTTAGCAAATTTATTATTTAAGGAGAATTAAAATGACTAAATCAACATCAAATGAAATTATAAGCGAATACGAGAAAAATTTAATAAAGTTCGATAACTTTAACTTTATAACGAAGAATGGGAAATGGTTGCAAGCCAAGTATTTGCGAGACGCAGAAGTGAGGGAAAAAAGAGCATGAAATAGAAAGATCGAATGGAGATGATTCTATCAACTTAACATCGAGTGATTTGGCTAAATGTTTATTTGGAGATTTATATCTGAGGTATATGTTACGTATTGGAAATACTACAGAACTGACTAATGCTGATGCTCAAAACTTCAGGAATGCTGTAAGAATATTGCTGCAAAAGCTTGCAGTTCAAAGCGTTGGAGGAAGGAGTAATGTTGGCACTTACGATGTAGATTAGGCAATTGCTTATTATCTATGTCACTAATTAGATGCATCTGGAATAGGAAAAAATAGTGAAATATTCGGTGATGTGAAAAGAATGTTATTTAATGAATATCCAGTTTGTGTTTTATATGGATTTTCAAATGAAATACGATTTTTTTACAAAATACCTTCAGATTCCAATTTGTATGATAGTGTAAAACCTCTAAAGCCATTGTTAAGAGATAGTTTACATTTAGAAAAAGAACGCAAAGATAGAGTTTTGGTATTGTGTGCAAGCATAAAACAATGAGGAATATCAATAGAAAAAAACATTAACTAATATTTAATCATTAATCGATATTCTATAAATAAGGAGATATATTAAAAAGCTTGGGGAGAAGCTATGAATATTTTATTGAAGATAATAGCGGTTGTTGTTGTTTTTATTAATTGTTTAGAGGCAGAGGAATGGAGTCC